>JAEMGR010000014.1 GCA_016458225.1 Myxococcaceae bacterium JPH2
GACTCATCCCTCGTCAGTACAGCCAAACCCGGACGGGTACCGGCCAGCGGCGCTACAGCGAACAGCATGTCGGCTGGTTGCAACTCATGGTTCGACTGCGTTGCACCGGCATGTCGATCAAACAGATGCGCGAGTACGCCGCGCTCGTCATCCAGGGACACGCCACGCTGAGGCGCCGGCAAGAACTCCTGGATGCCCACCGAGAGCGCGTGCGCCGGACCATCGCCGAGTGGACCGAGTCGCTCGAACTCCTCGACAGCAAGATCGACTTCGATGACCAGTGGCAGCGAACGGGCAAACGACCGTCACGCGACTTCGCGACGACGCCTGCCGCCAAGAGGAGACAGTCCTGATGAACAGCACGGAAAACAAACGCATGATGCAGGCGGCCTTCGTTGAGCTAGCCAAGGGCAACGGCCAACCCTTCGTCGAGACCCTGTCCGACGACATCGTCTGGACCATTGCCGGCCACTCTCCGTGGTCGCGCAGTTGGCGCGGCAAGCACGAAGTGATGAATGGATTGATTCGGCCCCTGTTCGCTCGCTTCGCGGAGACCTACACCAACGAGGCACTGCAGTTCATCGCCGAAGACGACCGCGTCGTCATCGAATGCCGCGGGAAGGTGCAGACGAAGAGCGGCCACCGCTACGACAACCACTACTGCTACGTGTGCCGGTTCGAGAACGGCAAGCTCTCCGAACTCACCGAGTACATGGACACGGAACTGGCGATGCAAGCGCTTGGCGCGCCTTGAGCCTCCGCGGTGCTCGCGTCCGCGATGGAGCCCCAACTTCAGTGCTCGGGGCAGCCTTCATTCGTCGCGAAACACGGGCTGACTCGACTCCTGGCGGCGCTCGAGTTCGTCATAGTCGACCTTGGCGCGACCGAACTCTGGATCTGGGTGGATGAGCCCCTCCATCAAGAGCGACTCCGGCGAGACCTTCGACGTCCCCGAAGGCTGCGTCCGCTCATAGATTGAACTTTCGGCAACGACACGCGAATGCACGGCCAGTTGCGGATTGTCGTAGACGCGGCAGGAAAGCTGGCGCGCGAAGATGAGGCCGCCATTGCCCTCGGCGCGCAGAAATTCAACCTCGATGTCGCCGAGCACGACCAGATTCCCGAGGCATCGAATCCCAGCTGCCTTGAGGTCTCCCGCCACGACGACCGTGCTCCCGTCGTTCACGCGAAGCCAACCCTCGACGGTCAGTGCGCCGCCGACAATCAAGAGCGGCGCCGCATCCAGTGGTTCATCGACAACAGCATTTCCCGACCAGAGGACCACTTCATAGGTCTCACACGCTTCCGCCGTCCGAGGCTCCGTCGAACCGTCGCGCAGCGCGAGCGCGATCCACTGAGGCCCACCCGGGGGACAGTCCTCTTCCAGGGCGGCGGCCAGGTCTTCCACGCCGTCCATCGCCTCGGCCACTTCGCCAGGCCAGGAGTGCGACCAGAGATGGGCAAACGGCGCGACGACCTCCCACGGGAACCCATCCACCGGCGAACCTGCTCGCGCGAGCGCGTCGAGTTCGTTCAAGCGGCGAAGGAGTTCCTCAGGGTCGATGGACATGCACTCCTGGCTACACGCCTTGGGGTCTTTCCCGCAAGCCGCTGGCTCGCCCCCTCCAGCGCACGAGGACGCCCCGCTTCTGAACTCACCTCGAATCGGCTCCCTCGGTTGCGAGCCTCTTGAGGTGGGACAGGACTGGGTGATCGTGAAGGGTCTCGATCAACCGTGGGCGCAGGAGATTCCTCACGCCCTTGTCCAGGTGCTTGATGGCCAGGAGTTCCTTCGTCGGCCCCGCGAACTTCATCCGCTGCTCATCGCCCTCGACCGAGATGACGGCGATCAGCCCTCTCGACAGTCGGGGGGGCGTGAATCCCCGAGTGGAGCCCGTCAGGTTGATCAGCGCGGACCTGAGCGCCCGGAACACACCGTCCACGTGCACGCCGTGACGCCGAGTCTTCACCGTGTTGGCGAACGACTCCACACGTCCACCGGATTCACCCCACTGGAGCGCACACCGCACGCGCAACCCATCCCAGGTGACATCGAAGACAAGCGGCTCGGGGTGCACCGGATGGAGCCCCGCGGACAGCTCGCTCGCCCATTGACCGAGCCCACCGGGATAACACAGCGACTCATCCCGGCCCGAGGGACGATGGATGAACCGAACGCGAGTCCCAGGAACGAGGACCGCCAGCTCATGGCATCGCCGGAACAATCGCTCCGCATCAAAGACAGTTGCCACGAGAATGGAAGCATCCGGAGTGAACGCCACGCGCAGGCCTCGCGGGTGCTCCACGGGCGCAGGAGTCCGCGCCTCCAGGATGACACCCGGCGGCGGCGCTTCCCCGTTCACGCTCCCGAGCCGCCATTGCGCCTCCTCCGTCCACAGGTCTACCAGGAACCTGGAAGAGAGCGCACAGACGATGGGCAACGCATGATTCCAGAAGCCCGCGGCGGACGATGGGGAGTGGCTGCCGGACGCGATGCGCGCGGACAGCCCGGCCGGCGACACACCTGCTTCGGTACAGAAGAAGGAGACGGACGAGCCATCCTCCCCCACCTCCAACACGACATCGCGATGCGCACCTCCGCGCGCCTCGTCGAAGAGCGCGTTCATCAGGAAGTACACGAGGTGATGCAGCCCGTATTCGCTGACGTCCCCCACGTACATCCCGGGACGATGGCGCACGGATTCGAGGAACGTGAGATTCGGCTTCAGGTTCATGAATGCCACTCCTCCAGTCCGCGTGACGGGCCCGCACCTCGCGAGCCCCCTGCCCTTCATCCACCTTGGGGAGAACTCGGAGCCGGGGCCACCGCAGCCCCACACTTCTCTTCGTAGGTGCGAAGCGTCTTCTGGAAGCGCTCGCGCTCTGGAAGCGGCCAGTCCACAGGCAGAGACTCGATGGCATGACGCTGCTCAATCAGCCCCTCACTGCAATTACCCAGTCCGAGCAGCGCCGCAGCGACGGTCTCATCCACATACGGATTGAATGCCATGCGAGCCTGGGCACGTCGCGCCAACGGCAGCGCTTCCGCGTAGCGGCCCTCTGACACATAGGACCAGGCCAACTCGTTCGCGGACCACCAATACTCAGGATAAAGCTCATTCATGTGTCGGACGACGTACAGATACTCGGGCACACTGGGATACTCCTTGGCGAGCGCCTCCGCCAGGTCCGACCACGCCACAGGACTTTGAGGGAACCGGACCGCCCGAGCCCGCCTCCACAGGAGCTCTTGCGCTGCCTGCAGCTTCCCATCGGTGGGATCCATGATGAAGCGAACCACGTGAGGCATTGAAATGGGATGCCCCGCCAACAACGACGGGGAATACTTCGACTCCGCGATGCCTCGGAGAATGACCTCGGTGGAGTCCAGGGGGCCCTTCTCCAGCACCTCGCACGGCCTCAATCGACCATCGACGCCCAGCTCACACTCGACGATGACCTGGGCCAGGGTGTCCGGCCGCCGCGAGTAGGCGCCGCGCTCCACTTGGATGGAGTCGACAGGCTTCGGCTTCTTGAAGTTGGCATGCAGGTAGTCACAGGCAGCCTTGAGGCGCGCGGAACAAGCTGCACGCAGGTCCATCCAAGCGATACGCACCTCCGCTTCACTCGGGGTTCCCTCCAGCGTGCGCCTCGCATCGGAGAACAGAGACGGAGCGCGGCCTGGCGCAGCTTCTGCTACCGGTGCGGCCCCAATATAGGCTCCCAGGCAACTGGTCCCCTCTTCCATATACTCATCCATGACGCTGGACAGGTGGCCATGGGTCGCCGGCAAGGTCGGCAACCTCGAATGCCCACACCCGACCAACCCACCCAAGAGCATCCCCACAGCGACCCATCGCCCCAACTTCATGTTTCTGTCCTCCGGTCCCGCCCTCATGGATGAAGCCCCATGCCCCTCTCTCATTGCTTCGGTGCAGCCGTTCCTGGCTGAGGAGATGCGGCGGGTGCACCACACTTTTCCTGGTAGCTCCGGAGAGTCGTCAGGAAGCGCTTGCGCTCTGGAAGCGGCCACTCGGAAGGCAATGCTCGCACTGCCCGCCGCTGCTCGTTCAGCGCCGCATCACACTGCCCCATTCCAGCCAGGGCCGCCGCCAGGGTCTCTCTGACATACGGGTTGCGGATTGCTCGGGGCATGGCGTGCCGAGCGAGCTGCAACGCAGCCTCGAAGCGCCCGTCCTGAATCAACTGCCAGGCTAGCTCATTGGACGCCCACCAATAGTCGGGCACCAAGTGATTCAGCTGGCGCAACGCATCCAGGTACTCAGGGGCTTCGGGATACTGTCCCGAAAGAAGTTCGGCCAAGTCAGCCCATGCCGCGAAGCTTCCGGGGAATCTGGCCGTGCGCTCCCGGAGCCACTGAAGCGTTTGAGCTGGCGTGAGGGGCTCGGAGCCAGGCATGAGCGTAAACTTAGTCACCAAGGACGTCTCGAACGGGTGCCCTGAGATCGTCGCGGGTAACGTTCGTACCTGCCCGGTAAAATCAAGTACTGCAGCCAAGGCAACTGTGCCGCCGTGCTCGATAACACTGCATTTCTTGAGGTGACCATCAAGGCCCACGCGACACACCACGACAGCCCAATACAGCATCCCCGCCTGAGCTGAGTCCAATTTGGGCGCCCACTTCTTCGCTCCATCGATAGAGCGTGGCCGCTGGAAATTGTCAGCAATGTATTCACATGCCGCATCGAGCTGAGCAAAGCATGCAGCCCGCAAGTCAGCCCAAGCCCCTTGAACCTGGTCGTCCGAGGGGCTTCCCTCCAGTGTACGTTTCGCCTCGATGAAGAGCGATTCGGCCTGTGCTGGCTCTACTTCGACGGGAGGATCACCTATCGCACTGCTGTGCGCGTCTTCGCGCCAGTGAACCGAATACTTCTCCATGGCCATGGACAACTGACCATGGGTCGCCGGCAGGCTCGGCAATCGCGAATGCCCACACCCGACCGCCCCACACACCAGTAGCAATCCAATCGCAGCACGTCCCATCGTCATGCGGCCGCTCCTACTTCGCCAGGACCAATGAACTCCAGAGACCCCGAGCACCACGCTCGCGCCCGCGCGCTATGCCTGCGACTCCATCGAGAGGAGCACCACCGGGTCCCCATCGTGGTTCACGGCACAGGCGTACTTCGCGAGCGCCAACGTCTCGTGAACTCTTTCGAGGGGCGAACCGAAGAACACGTCTGACTTCTGTTCGGGGTCGACGCGTCCCTTCGCGGCCAGAACGTAGCTCGCGAAGCTCCTCGCCATGCTCGGCGGCTCACGTAGCAGCACCACCGCGAACGCGTCTCTGCGCATGGCCCCACAGACCGCCGCAAAGCCCGATGCGTCCAACTCCGCACCGCGCAGCAGCTCTGTCTGGCGGAAGAGTCGCTCCTTCCGGACGAAGTCGAAGATCGCGATCGCCACGACCTGCTGTGCTGCCATGGCCTCGGACACCCACGTCCCGACCACGTTCCAACCGGACCTCCGGGATTCGGGGCCCACGGCCCACTCCTCGAAAGCGACCTCTCTCAGCGACATGGTTTCCCCCTCGGCGGCCGGCGAGGATTCCATGCCCTGACGCATAGTGCCAACTGGGCAACATCCGCAGGACTTGGGGACGGGGACGGGCAGGAGTGCCCTCGCCGCTCCGCCGGCAGGGGGCGGCGCCCTAGCTTGCCGCCCAACAGCGCGCAACGGATTTTCCCGACAGCGGCTTCCCAGTCGCGCTAGACCTCCGCGCGCAAGGGAGATGCATGGAGGCGGCAGGTGAAGGATGATGAGCGCATGAAGGACACACAGGGCACCGAGCCGGGCCCGTCGGAGGGCAGTAAGCCTCACGGACCGCCTCTGGGGGAAGTGCTCGAGTTCATGCGGTTGCTGTGGGCCGTCGATCACGGCCTCCAATCCACCTCCAAGCGAATGGAGTCCAAGCTGGGCCTCACCGGCCCGCAGCGACTCGTCATCCGCCTGGTCGGTCGGTTCCCGGGCATCACCGCGGGCTCGCTCGCACACATTCTTCACGTTCACCCGAGCACCCTCACCGGCGTCCTCAAGCGCCTGGAGCGCCGGGGACTGCTGGAGCGCAAGTCGGATCCGCTCGACGGCCGCAAGGCGCTCTTCTCCCTCACCGAAGAGGGTCGCCAGCACGACATCCCCTCCGAGGGCACCGTGGAGGCCGCCGCGCAGCGCGTGCTCGCTCGCATGCCGCGCAGCCACATCGTGTTCACCCAGGAGGTCCTCACCACGCTCGCGCAGGAGCTGGGCGGCGTTCCTCCTCCCGAGGAGAGCACCCCGCCCGCCGGCAGCCCCCAGCTCGCCGAGCCCTGACGTCTCGCGTCCTCCCCTCGCACCGACCCGCGAGGGGGGAGCCTGCTTCGCGAAGGCCCCGTTGCCTCTCGGACCCTCTCCCCCGCGTCTCCTTCCGACGCCCGACAGAGGGCCCACCCCGAGATGGCCCTCGCTCGGTCCCCACCCCACCTCGACAGCGGGACTGATAGACAGTCTGGAAATAGGCCGCCCGGGTAGGGGTTGCCTCGCGACGGAGCGGACGAGACCGCGTGAACCTCGACACCCCGCAGAGCCCAGGCCCCGAGCTGCCGCCCCCACCGCCGCCACCGGCCGCGCCGCCCGTGGCTCGCGCCGCGCGGCGCACGGAGGGGGTCTCGGCCCTGCTGGCCTCCGTGCGCGCCCGTCAGCACCGCGCCCTCTGGGCCCAAGGCGGGCTGCTCGGTGGCCTCGCCGCGCTCGCGCTCATCGTCGCGGGCGGCCTCCTCGGACAGGTCGCGCCGGGGCTCGCGCAGGGCGTCCTCTGGCTCGCGCTCCCCGTGGGCGCGGCCATCGCCTGCGCCCTGGGCATCTTCCACGCCCGACGTCAGGTGGGCGACGACGCGCGCACCGCCCGCCTGGTGGGGCAGCGCCGCCCCGAGCTGTCCCTGGACGTGCTGGCCGCCGTGGAGCTGGCGCACGGGCGCGGCACGACGGGCTCGTCAGACCTCACGGATGCCTTCCTGCGCCAGATGGACCTGCGCGCGCGCACCGTGGACGCGCGCGCCATCGTGGACATGCGGCCCGTGCGCCGCACGGCGATGGCCTCGGCGGCGGGCGTGCTCGTGCTGGCCCTGGTGCTGGGCTTCTTCGGAAGCGCGTGGGTCGCGGGGCTCGCGCGCATCCGCGCGGCCGCGCTCCAGCCCGCCACCGCCGCGCGCGCCGAGCCCATCACCGGTGACATCGAGCTGACGTACCGCTACCCCGCCTATACCGGCCTGTCGCCGCGCACCGTTCCCGGCACCAACGGCGAGGTGAGCACGCCGGCCGGCACCGAGGTCGTGCTGAAGACGCGCTCGGACCGCCCCGTGGAGCGCGCCGAGATCGTGGTCAACGACCAGACGCTCCCGCTTCGCGTCACCGGTGAGCGCGAGCTGGAAGGGTCGTTCGTCGCCCAGCAGTCCGGCCACTACCACTTCGTCTTCTACCGGAAGGGCGCGCGGCCCGAGGCCGTGGGCCCCGACATCCCGCTCAACGTGGAAGCGGACAAGGCGCCGCAGGTAACCCTGCTCACGCCCGCGTCCGAGGTGGAGGTCGACCCCGGCCAGAAGGTGACGCTCAAGTTCGAGGCCACGGATGACTATGGCCTGTCCTCGCTCGCGCTCGTGTTCCGCACGCCCGGCGCCGCGCAGGACACGCGCATCCCGCTGCCGCGCGAGGACGGGCGCCGCAGCCGAGGCACGTACGCGTGGGACCTGGGAACGCTGAAGGTCAACCCGGGCGACCGCGTCACCTACTACGTCGAGGCGCAGGACAACGACGCGGTGGAGGGCCCCAAGAAGGGCGTCAGCCGCACGCAGGCCCTGCGCATCTACAGCGCCGCCGAGCACCTGCGCGCCGCGCTGGAGAAGACCGAGGCCTTGTGGGGACGCCTGGTGGACCACCTCGCGGATCGCCTGGAGGGCCCGGACCGCGCGAAGCAGAAGGACGTGCAGGCCGTGGCCGCTGGGCAGGCGGTGGACACCCGGGGACAGCAGCTCGCCAACGACATGCGCATGCTCTCGCGAGACCTGTCCCGCGAGAAGGACGCGCCCAAGGAGCTGCTCACCGCGCTGTCCAACATCTCCGCCGAGCTGCAGCGCCACGTGGCCGGCACCATGGACTTCCGCCGCCTCTACCTGCGCACACAGCGCGCGCGCGGCGAGGACTGGGGCACCGGCGCCCGCCTCACCGGCATGGTGAACGAGGAGATCGACGCGCTGGAGCGCGACATCCTCTACCTGGAGTCCCTGCTGGACCGTCAGAAGATGGAGGCGTTGCAGGAGCTGGCCAAGCAGATGGCCAGCGAGCGGCGCGAGCTGTCGCGGCTCATCGAGCAGTTCAAGAGCAACCCGGACGAGGCCGCGCGCCAGCAGGTGATGCAGCAGATCCAACAGCTCAAGGGCCGCATCCAGGAGCTGATGCAGCGCATGGCCGAGCTGCGCAAGGGCATCCGCGACGAGCACCTCAACTCCGAGGCGCTCTCCGAGATGATGAAGGACGAGGACATGCAGGGGGCGCTCGACGACGTGGAGCGCCTCATGCGCGAGGGCAAGGCGGACGAGGCGCTCGCGAAGCTGCAGGAGTTGGGCATGAAGATGGACGAGATGCTCAACAACCTCGACGACGCGCAGAACGACTTCGGCGCGGAGCAGTACCCGGAGCTGGCCGAGAAGTTCAGCAAGTTCATGGAGGACCTGAAGGGCACCGCCGAGGAGCAGCAGAAGGTCGCCGAGCAGACCAAGGCCCTGCGCGACCAGGCCCGCTCGCAGAACCGCGACCGGCTCTCGGAGAAGGGCCAGGCGATGAAGGACGAGCTGCTGCACAAGGTGCAGCAGGCGCAGGAGAGCTACCAGAAGCTCCCGCCGGAGCGGCTCAACGGCCGCGCGGCGCGCCCGCTCGAAGAGGCCCAGTCCGAGCTGCGCAACGTGGAGAACGCGCTGAAGGTGAACGACTTCGACCTCGCGGCCGAGTCCGCCGCGCGCGCCGAGGACGCGGCCCGCCAGCTGTCCGCCATGGGTGAGCAGCAGCGCCAGTTGGACGAGATGTTCGGCAATCCCCCCGAGGTGCGGCAGCAGTCGTCGCAGCTCGCGGAGCGGTTGGACAAGGATGCGCGCAACGTGGAGGAGGTGAGCCGCAAGCTGCAGTCCCTCTTCCCGTCGCCGGGCTCGCAGCTCTCCCAGCAGGAGCGCCAGCAACTCCAGCAGCTCAGCCAGCGCCAACAGCAGTTGGAGCAGCGCGCGCAGGGCCTGCGCCAGCAGATGGAGGACATGGAGCAGACGGCGCCGCTGTTCGGCGAGGAGGCCGGCAAGCAGATGGAGGACGTGGGCCGGCGCATGGGTGAGGCCTCCGAGCGGATGGCGGGCAAGGACCCGGGCCGTGGCTACGGAGAGCAGCAGGCCGCCATGGAGGGCCTCAAGCGCTTCCAGCAGCAGATGCAGCAGAGCCAGCAGGGCAAGAAGGGCGGACGCGGGCTGCCGCTCCCCATGGGCATGGGCCGCCGCCAGGAGGGCAACGGCCGAGACCCGAAGGAGAAGGTCGAGCTGCCCGACGAGGATTCCTTCCAGGCGCCCAAGGAGTTCCGCAAGGACCTGCTGGACGCGATGAAGCAGGGCGCTCCGGAGAAGTATCGGGAGCAGGTGAAGCGCTACTACGAGGAGCTGGTGAAGTGAGCCGCCGCATGAACACCGGGGCGCTGCTGGGGCTGTTGGCCCTGGTGCTGGCTGGCACCTCCACCTTCGCCGCGCCGCCGGACGCCGCCTTGAAGGAAGAGGTGAAGACGCGGCTGGGCAAGGTGGAGAAGTCCCTGGAGGACTGGGACCTGGGCGGCGCCGAGCGCGAGCTGGCCGAGGTGGAGCAGATCGTCCCGCCCGAAATCGAGCCGCTCAAATACTTCCAGGGGCGCGTGGCATTCGAGGCCGGGCGCTACGACGACGCGGTGACGCAGTTGGAGGCCGCGAGCATCGAGGACAAGCCGGGCAGCTATCTGCGGCTGGCCAAGGACACGCGCGCCATCGTGAAGGACCACCAGCGCGCCGAGAGCGAGCACTTCATCTTCTTCTACCCGAAGGGGAAGGAAGAGGTGCTGGTGCCCTACGCGCTGGAGACGCTGGAGTCCATCCACCGCGCGCTGGCCGAGGACCTGGGCTGGACGCCGCCCGGCAAGGTGCGCGTGGAGGTGGTGAACAACGCGCGCGAGCTGTCGCGGGTCAGCACGCTGACCGAGAAGCAGATCAGCACCACGGGCACCATCGCCATCTGCAAGTTCAACAAGCTCATGGTGACGAGCCCCAAGGCCGTCGCGCGGGGCTACGACTGGCAGGACACGCTCGCGCACGAGTACGTGCACCTGGTGGTCAGCCAGCTCAGCCACAACACCGTGCCCATCTGGCTGCACGAAGGACTGGCCAAGTTCCTGGAGTCGCGCTGGCGCGGCAAGGGCGGGCTGGCGATGACGCCGTCCACGCAGGCGCTCCTGGGCAAGCGCGTGAAGGCGGACACGCTCATCCCCTTCGAGAAGATGCACCCGTCCATCGCCATGCTGCCCACCGCCGAGGACGCGGCCACGGCCTTCGCCGAGGTCTTCTATGCCATCGACTACATCCACGGCACCCGAGGCACCGCGGGGCTGCGCGCCATCATCCAGGAGCTGAAGGCCGGGCAGACGGACCGCAAGGCCGTGGAGGCTGCCATGGGGATGCCCTTCCCCGCCTTCGAGAAGGCCTGGCTCGCGCACATCAAGCAGCAGCCGTTCCCCTCGGAGCTGGTGCCGCGCGACGACCGCGTGGTGCTCAAGGACGACGCCAAGGGCAAGGGGAAGGACTCGGCCAAGAAGGGCCGCGAAATCTCCTTCGGAGACTTCCAGGAAGTGACGGAGGTGCTCGCGCGCCAGTCCGCGCACCTGGGCGAGCTCTTGCGCGAGCGCAACCACGTGAAGGCCGCCGCGGAGGAGTACGCCAAGGCGCACAAGGTCGTGGGCGACAAGTACGAGTCCGTCTCCAACAAGTACGCGCTGGCGCTGCTGGAGCTGAAGCAGCTCGACGAGGCGGAGGACGTGCTGCGCGGCTCGCTGCGCATGCACCCGGGCTCTCCGCTGACCAACGTGCACCTGGGCCGCATCCTGCTGTACCGCAAGGACTACCCCAAGGCGAAGACGGCGTACCTGGAGGCGCTCGCGTCGGATCCATTCGACCCGGAGATCCACCTGGCGCTCATGCGCATCCACGGCGCGCTGGGTGAGACGGCGCTGGCCACGCGCACGCGCACCGCGAGCGTGCTGCTCACCGGCCTCAAGCCAGAAGAAGTGGACCGCGCGGCCCAGCTCTTCCTGCGCGAAGAGGGCGAGCTGTCCGAGATGAACGTCCCCGGCGCACCCGCGCCCGCGGCGCCCGCACCGGCCCCCGCGCCGAAGCCGTAGTCCCCGCGCGGCTTCGTCCACTTCCGCACCTCGGGAGCGCGCCGTTCGTGTGCTGGTGCACGAATGCGCGAGTCCCGCGCTGCGTGCCCTCGACGCGCCGTCCAATGTGCGCCCCGTCCGTTTTTCCGAAAGGGGAAGCACGATGAAGCGCACCACGCAGGGAGTCGTCCTCGCCGTCACGCTGCTGGCGGGCGGTATCTCACTGGCGCAGGGCGGAGCCGCGTCCAAGGGCAAGAGCGCCGGAGGGATGACGGAGTACCGCGGGTTCTCGGCCCCCACCGATGAGAAGGCGCTCCTCGACCGGCTGCACGCCGTCAATCAGGGGGAAATCAAGGCAGGGAAGCTGGCCATGCAGAACAGCCAGAACCCGGACGTGAAGAGCTACGCGGAGCAGATGGTGCGGGACCACACCGCCATGGACCAGAAGGTCACCACCCTGGCGCAGGGCAAGGGCCTGAAGCTGGATGAATCTCCCAAGGCGCTGGACGACGCGGAGAAGCGCTCCATGGCCGCGGACAAGGCGACGACGGAGCAACTCCAGGCGCTCAAGGGCGCGCCGTTCGACTCCGTGTACATGTCCAATCAAGTGGGCGCCCATGACCTGGCCATTGGCCAGGTGCTCGCCGCGCGTCATGGCATGAGCGCCTCGGGCGAGCTGGCCACGATGCTCACCGACCTGTCCCAGAAGCTGCCGCAGCACCGCGACATGGCCTATCAGGTGCTCGGCAAGCTGAGCGGCGCCATGGGCGTGGGCGGCTCCGGCGAGTCCAAGGGCATGAAGCACGGGGACATGCAGCACGGCGACATGCAGCACGGCGACATGCAGCACGGCGACATGCCGTCCGGGGGGACGACGGGCAGCTCGCCCTCACCGCAGCCCTAGGCGCCCCTTTTCCTCGCCCGCGGTTCCGTGCGAGATGCACCCCATGTTCCGTCCCGTGACTGTCACCGTCCTCATCAGCCTCGCGAGCCTCCTCGGCGGATGCTCCAACAACGCCGACACCATCTGCGACCGCCGCAAGGAGTGCGTCAACGACAGGACGGACACGGGCGCGTGCTCGAACAACATCAGCGCGTGGCAGAAGGACAACAAGGACCGCGAGGAGCGCGCCGCCGAGTGTGCCGACTGCGTGAGCAGCCGCTCCTGCGCGGAGATCTTCTCGCACTGCATCGACGACTGCCTGGGCATCCCGTAAGCACCGAGGGCCGCGCGATACCCTGCGCGGCCCCCGGAGGAACTACCCGGCTACTTGCCGGTCCACTGGTCCAGCCAGCCCAGCACCTCGTCGTGCCACTGCACGCTGTTGGCGGGCTTCACCACCCAGTGGTTCTCGTCCGGGAAGTAGAGCAGCTTGGACGGGATGCCCTTGCGCTGGAGCACCGTGAAGGTGGACAGGCCCTGCGTGTCCACCACGCGGTAGTCCCGGCCGCCGTGCACCACCATCATCGGCGTCTTCCACTTCGCCACGTGGTCGATGGGGTTGTGCTTCGCGTAGGACTCCGGGTTCTCCCACGGCGTGCCCTGGTGCTCCCACTCGGGGAACCACAGCTCCTCGGTGTCGAAGTACGCCAGGCGCTCGTCCAGGTTGCCGTCGTGGTTCACCAGGCACTTGAACCCATCCGGCCAGTTGCCGGCGATCCAGTTGATCATGAACCCGCCGTAGCTCGCGCCCAGCGCGCACATGCGGTCCTTCGCGATGAACGGGTAGCGCTGCAGCGCCGCGGACAGGCCCTTCTGCAGGTCCTCGAGCGGCTTGCCGCCCCAGTCCCCGCGGATGGCGTCCGTGAAGCCCTGGCCGTAGCCCGTGGAGCCGTGGAAGTCGACCATCACCGCCACGTAGCCATGGCCCGCGTACACCTGCGGGTTCCATCGATAGTGGAAGTGGTTGCCGAAGCTGCCCTGCGGACCGCCGTGGATGAGGAAGGCCAGCGGGTACTGGCGCTTCGGGTCGAAGTTCGCCGGCTTCACGATGAAGGCGTGCACCTTCTCGCCGTTCCAGCCCGGGAAGTTGAACTGCTCGAAGGCGCCGAACTGGATGCGCGACATCGCGTCCGCGTTGACGTTCGTGAGCTGGCGCACGCCGGAGCCGTCCGCCTTCATGGCGAACAGGTCCGCGGGCGAGTCCAGGTCGTCATACGTGTAGACGACCTGCCCGCCCGCCGCGGGCTGAGCCTCGCCCGCGTTGCCGTCCTTCTGGAGCCCGCGCACCTTGCCGCTCGCCACGTCGATGGCGAACACGAGGTGCTGCCCCACGTCATCCGCGGTGGTGTAGAGCGTCGCGCCGTCGTTGCTCCACGCGAGGCCATTGGCGGAGCGGTCCCACGTCTCCGCGAGCACGCGCTCCTGCCCGCCCGGCCAGCTGCGCAGGACGATGTGCAGGCGGTCCGACTCGTAGCCCGGGCGCGACATGGCCAGGTACGCCATCGTCTTGCCATCCGGGCTGAAGACGGGGCTGGTGTCCGTGGCGCGGTTCTTCTCGGTGAGCTTGCGCGGCTTGGCCTTGCCGTCGATGGGGGCCTGGAACAGGTCCAGGTCGGTGGACCACGCTTCGGTGCGGCCCACGTCGCGCGCGGTGAACACCACGCTCTTGCCGTCCGGCGTGAAGGTGAACTCCTCCGGGCCACCGAAGGGCTTGGAGGGCGCGTCCGCGTCCATGCCCTTCATGATGTCCACGGGCGCGCCGCCGGTCACCGGCATCACGAACAGGTGCGAGCGCGTGCCGTCCTTCCACGTGTCCCAGTGCCGCGCGAAGAGCTTGTCGTAGCTGCGGCCCGTGGCCTTCTGCTTCGAGCGCTCGGTGGCCCGCTGCGCGTTGCAGTCGAGCGTGGCGCAGTCCGGGAACACGTCCATCGCCACGGCGAGCGACTGGCCATCGCGCGACAGGGCGAAGGCACCCACGTCCAACGGGAGCTTCGTCACCGGCAGGGGCTCGCCGCCGTCCACCGGCAGGCGCCACACCTGCGAGGAGCCGCCGCGCGAGGACAGGAAGAAGAGGCTCTTGCCGTCCGGCGACCAGACCGGCTGGTCATCGCTGTCCGGGTGCGAGGTGAGCTGGCGCAGGCCGCTCCCGTCGAGGTTGACGAGCCACAGGTCCGTGCGGCCGCGGTTGGCTTCCATGTCCGTGGTGCGGAGCACGAAGGCCACCTGCTTGCCGTCCGGCGACACGCGCGGGCCGCTCAGCCTGCGCATCATGACCTGGTCCTGGATGGTGAACGGCCGAGCACTCGCCGAAGGGGTGGCGTTGAGTGCCAGGGCCGCGAGAAGCGACAGGGGCAAGGGGTCCTCCCGAAAGTGCGCCCGGTCCCCTCCTCCGTGGAGGGAGACGGGGCGCTGCTGGGGGGTGGACGGTGCCCGCTCCTCCGGGCCCTGTCCACCCACGGACCGCACAACACCCGAGCGCGCCCGCCATGCCCGAGCATCAGTGGTGAGCGCCACGACGCGGTGTTACAGGACGCGCCATGAGCACGCCCGTGACGATTCGCGTCTGGTCCGACTTCGTGTGCCCCTGGTGCTACGTCGGCCTTTCCGAGGTGGAGAAGCTGCGCAAGGAGTACGACGTCCTGGTGGACTGGCGCCCCTTCTTCCTCCGCCCGGAGACCCCGCCCGAGGGCCTGCCCCTCCCCGAGTACGTGAAGGAGCGGATGAAGGACCCGAACAACCCGCTCAAGGTCCGCGCCGCCCAGGCCGGCCTGAAGATGGTGCACCGCGACATCATCCCCTCGACGCGCCGTGCCCATGAGGCCGCCGAGTTCGCGCGCGATGCGGGCAAGCTGGACCCGTTCCATGCCGCGGTGCTCCGTCGGTACTGGACGGAGGGACAGAACCTCTGGGAGTTCGAGACGCTCCGCGGCGCGGCCCAGGATGCCGGGCTGGACCCGGACGCACTGCAGCGCGCCCTGGAAGAAGGCCGCTACACGAAGCGCGTGGAGGAGTCCGTGCGCGAGGCCCAGGGGCTGGGCGTCAACGCGGTGCCCACCTTCGTCCTGGGAGAGCGCTTCGCGCTCCAGGGCGCTCAGGAGTACGACATCTTCCGTCAGGCGATGCAGCGACTGGGCGCCACCCCGCGCGCCCAGCAGCCCTGACTCACAGGCCCTTCAGCAGCACGAGCAGGCGCGCATACGTCTCGGCGCCGCCGTTCCCCGCGAGCCCTTGCGCGAAGTCGAGGAACTGCGGCGCCTGCTCCACGTGCTTGGCCACGAGTTGGAAGCACTCCACCGCGGCCGCGTCCAGCCACGCCACCTCGGACGCGGGCGCGTCACCCGACACCACAGCGGGGTGCCCCATGAGCGTCCAGCTCACCACCGAGGCTCGCAGCGCGAGGCGGAACACCGCGTCCAGAAGGCTCGGGGATTCGGTGAGCGGGTGGCGCAGCACGTGGTTGCGCGCGTGGTTCATGAAGTACTGGCGCAGGCGCTCGCCGTGCGTCGCCTCCAGGTGCTCGCGCCGCTCGCGATGCAGCCCCCAGGCCTCGTCCGGCGAGAACGCCTCGCCGCCATAGTGGGCCATCACCTGTTGCGCGAACGTGCGGAAGCGCGTGTTGGCGGTCGCGCTCGCGCGGGCCTTGAGCACCGCGGCGCAGATGCCCGCCCACGGGCCTCCTGGCAGCTCCAGTGCGCTCAACTCCGCGTGCAGCGCGGACAGCGTGTCGGGTGACTCGAACGCCTCCAGCACCGACTCCACGCGCGCGGGCTCGGGCTCTGGAGCGAGTTCATCCAACACGCTCGCCAGCCGACCGAGGACATGGAGCCGCGACGCCAACGGCAGCTCCCGCACCGCGAGGACGCGCAGCATCGCGGCGCGCACCGCGTCCGCATGACGGACCCACGCGCGGCTCGTGTCGTCGGGCAGGACCTGTCTCGCGGTCTCCGAGCGGGGAACGTGCGACTCGGGCACAGCCTCGTCCTCCAGCGCGTCCTCCGCGAGCAGGCACAGGCGCGCGGTCTCGGGACACGCGAGCGAACCCGCCATCTCCAACTGTTCTCCCCAGCGGGTGATGACGCGTGGGAAGACGGAGCAACCATCCGGCAGCACCGGCTCGCCGTGCCGACGCTGGAGCGAGCAGAGCTTGTCCGCATCGAGGAAGCCGCAGTGGCCGTCCTCGCGCTTGCCGAGCAGCCCCGCGTGCGGACCCGCGCTGCCCTCGGGGTTGGGCGTGATGAGCTCCTGGACGCGCGCGGCGTCCGGTGTGCCCGCGACGCGGTCGCGCAAGAGCTTCCAGCGGGACTCGCTGATGGGCACCGTCAGGCCCGAGCAGCAGGTGTCCTCGCACGCCTCCGCGATGCAGCGGAAGCGCGACATGTAACGCGGAGCCCTCGCGGCAGCCTCCATGGTCGACCTCTCCTCGGGACTGCGTGAGGGCTACTTGCCGCGCCCCAGCACCTTCTTGAGCTTGCCCCAGAAGTTGCCGGCGCGCTCCTTGAGGTCAGCGCCCCGGCGCGCCTCGGCGGCGGAGACCGCCTCCTTGCTGACCTGGAGCTGCTTCTGGAGTTCCTCGGGCGAGTAGCGCGTGGCGAGCGTCGCCTTCACTTCCTTGCGCGTGGAGTACTCGCGCGCCTCGACGTGGAGCACGCATTCCGAGTCGAGCTTGAGCGTCACCGCCACGCGCACGGAGCCCTTCGGCCCCCGAGGCAATCCCTCGATGCGCACGGTGCCCAGGTACTCGTTGGCGGAGATGTGATTGTCCTCGCCTTGGAACACGGACAGCTCGAGGAACTCCTCGTTGTCCTTGTTCGTGGTGATGGCGAAGGAGCGCTGCGAGGGCAGCGGGCTGTTGCGCTCGATGACGCGCTTGAACGCGCCGCCCGGCATCGCGAGGCCGATGGTCATGGGCAGCACGTCGATGAGCACCACGCTGCTCACCTTGTCCACCGAGCCCGAGTACAGCGCCGCGCCGAGGGCCACCGCCTCGTCCGCGTTGACGCTGGCCTGCGCGTTCTTGGAGAACAGCCCCTTGAGCTTGTCGCGGACGAGCGGCATGCGGCTCATGCCGCCCACCAGGATGATGTCGTCCACGTCCGCGGCCTTGAGCTTCGCGTCCAGCAGCACGTCCCGCACCACGTCCACGGTGCGGTTGAGCAGCGGATCGCAGATCTTCTCCAGCTCCTGCCGCGTGAGGATGACGCGCAGGTCCCGAGGCCGCCCCGCGTCGTCCATCATCAGCATGGGGATGTGGACCTCGAACGTGGTGCGCTCGGACAGCGCCATCTTCGCGCGCTCGGCCGCGTCGCTCACGCGCGACAGGGCGATGCCGTCGCCGCTGAAGGCGATGCCTTCCTTCTCCTGGAAGCGCTCCAGGAGGAAGTCGACGATGAGGTTGTCGAAGTCGATGCCCCCCAGGAAGATGTCGCCGCCGGTGCCGAGCACCTCGAAGACGTTCTTCTCGATGCGAAGAATCGTGGCGTCGAAGGTCCCGCCGCCCAGGTCGTAGACGAGGACCTTCTTGTTCAGCTCGCGGTTGAGGCCGTACGCGAGCGCCGCCGAGGTGGGCTCGTTGAGGATGCGCTCCACCTTGAGGCCGCACATCGCGCCGGACTTGCGCACCGCCTCGCGCTGCGGCTCCGAGTAGTACGCGGGGACCGTCACGACGGCGCGCTCGACCTTCTGGTTGAGGTGCGCCTCGGCCATCTCCTTGCACTCCTTCAGGATGATGGCCTGCACCTCTTCCAGGGACAGCACGTTGTCGCCCATGCGCACCGCGGCGCGGCCGGCGGCGTCGGGGACGATTTCGTAGTGGAAGCGCTCACGCACCTGCTTCACCACGGCGCTGTCGTAGGGACGGCCCACCAGGCGCTTCGCGCCGTAGATGGTCTGCGTGGGGCGCAGCACGAGCTGGTTCTTCGCGCGGTGGCTGACCAGCAGCTTGTTCTGCGCGTTGAGCGAGATGACCGAGGGGATGGTGTTGTAGCCCTCGCGCGAGCGCAGGACGATGGGGCGCCCGTTGGAGAGCAGCGCCACGCACGAGTTCGTCGTGCCCAGGTCGATGCCGATGACGGGCCCCGTCCCCGTGAGCGCGGGCGGCGGAGGCAGGAAGACGGTGCGCGGCTGGCCCTGCTCATTGAAGACCGCGGGCGGCGGAGCGGGCGCGGGAGGCGGCGCCGCGGGCCGCAGCACGGTGGGCGTCGCGGGAGCCGCGGGCGCGGGCGGGGCCTGACGCACGGTGGGCGGCAACACCGGCGTGGGCGGCGCGGGAGGAGGCACCGCGGGCGTGGGCCGGGCCGCCGGCGCACTGGGAGGCGCCGAGCGGAAGAGGTCCAGCGGCGTCTCCTCCGCCACGTCGAAGTCGAACTCGATGCCCCCCCCTGCCGCGGGCGCGGGAGGAGGACGCATCGCCGCGGCGGGAGGCGGAGGTGGAGCGCGCGGCGCCGCTACGGGCGGAGGGGGCGGCGCTTCTTCCACCGCATCGGAGAAGTCGAGGTCGAAGTCGAGGCTGCTCGCGGCGGGCTTCGGCGGAGCGACAGGGGCAACAGCCGCGGCGACTCGCGGAGGCGGCGGCGCCTCTTCCATCGCGTCGGAGAAGTCGAGGTCGAACTCGAGCGCACCGCCCGCGGGCTTCGGCGGAGCCGCAGGAGCACCAGCCGCAGCAACTCTCGGAGGAGGCGGCGCTTCTTCCACGACGTCCGAGAAGTCGAGGTCGAAGTCGAGCCCACCCCCCGCGGGCTTCGGCGGAGCCGCAGGAGCAGGAACAGCCGCGGCGACTCGCGGCGGAGGCGGCGCCGCTTCCACGACGTCCGAGAAGTCGAGATCGAAGTCGAGCCCACCGCCCGCGGGCTTCGGCGGAGCGGAGGAGACCTGGGACGCGGCGACTCTCGGAGGAGGCGGCGCTTCCTCCATCGCGTCCGACAGGTCCATGTCGAACTCGGCGGGCGCAGGCGAGGGACGCGTCCCCGCGGCAGGCGCGGAGGCATCGAGCGCCTCGGAGAGGTCCAGCTCGAACTCCATGCCACCCGAGCCGCGCGACGAAGCGGGGCCGTCGTCCGACGTCTCCACCTCCAGCGTGACGCCCACCTCGATGGGCGGCTCGTCGCCGGGGGCGCCGGCGGACTCCACCTCGAACTCCATCCCGGGCAGCGGCTCGTCCTCGGTGAGGACGCCCGTCACGGTGGGAGGCGGCGAGCCGGAGATCAGCTCGTCGAGCGGGATGTCCACGTCGTTGTCCGCGACGGGCGGAGGCAGCGAGAAGGAATCCTCCACCGGCGCGGCGGGGCCGTCCGCGGACTCCAGATCATCGAACAGCGAGGCGAGGCCCGCGCTCCCGGGCGTGACGGACACGGGCGTCGGCGGCACGGGGACGGGCGACACGCGGGCCACGGGAAGCACCACGGCACGGGCCGCCACAGGCGCGACCGCGGGGGCCACCGGCGCCACCACGGGCGCGATGGACGGCAGCGCGCTCGCGACCGGCGCGGACGTGGCCGGGCGAGTCTGGAGCATCAGGTCCACGAGCGCGCGGCTCGCGGTGTCCAGCTCCTCGAACTGGAGGCCCATGCCCGGCGGGCCCGCGGGATCATTCACCTCGCGCACCCACCGCACGGTGGCGGTGCCCTGGAGCACGCGCACGCCGCCGGCGATCTGCACCTCAAAGCGCACCGGAGTGTTCACCGGCTGAGGCGTTCGAGACCGGATGAACATGCCCCCCGGACTCAGATTGGTGGCGAACTCCTCGGCGAAGCTCCCCACGGACTCGTGCTTGAGCCTCACCAGCAGGCCGACCGCCTTGCGGTCCGTGGTGCGCCGACCTTGTTCCATGGGGCCCACTGTCGCGGCAGGCGGCGTCCGGCTCAAGTGGGATGTGAGCCCTGGGTCGGCTGACCGGTCACACCCGAGCAGCGGGTGCGCACCCACCCTACCTCCACCTTCCTGTACCATGCCCGGTCGCTCGCCCTTGGGCAGGAGGCCTCCATGGATGCGGTTGCGCTCGGCATGTCCGCCCGACGACGCGTGGGGTGGCTGGTGAGTCCCGGACATGACCTGGTCTGCACGCTGGGAGGCGTGGCCGCGAGCCTCGCGCTCGTCGCGTTGCATGTCGGGGCCGGCGTGAGCAGCGTGCTCTTGTGGTGGCTGTGGGTGCTGGCGCTCGATGGCCCGCATGTGTTCGCCACGCTGTCCCGCACCTACTTGGATGCGCGCGAGTGGCGCACGCGCGGGCGGCTGCTGTGGGGCAGCCTGGGGTGGTTTCTCGCGGGGCCGTTGGCGTTCGCGCTGTCGGGCGTGGTGGGCAATCGGGGGCCCTTCGTGGTGTTCCTCTCACTGGCCGCGCTGTGGGCGTACTGGCACGTGGTGCGGCAGCACTACGGCATCCTCGCGCTGTACCAGCGCAAGGGCGGCGAGACGGACGCGCGCGAGCGGCGGTGGGACAGCGTCACGCTCTATGTCGGACTGCTCGCGCCCTTCGTGGCGTTCCTGCTGACACACGCCGGGGCGCGGCGGAGACTGGGGTTGGCGGGAACCCCCACCTGGGAGGTCGGGGTGGCGTGGGGTTGTTACGCGGCGGTGCTCGCCGTGGTGCTCGCGCAGGCAGCCTGGCAGGTCTGGCGTTGGCGGACGGGGCGCGGCGTCCATGGCCCCAAGGTGTTGATGCTGGCGGCGGCGCTCGGGCTCACGGCGGTGGTGTTCTGGCCGTCCGTGTCTGCCCAGATGGATTTCGTGATGTTCGCGGTCGCTGTCACTGCATTCCACAACGTGCAGTATCACGGCATTGTCTGGTTCTATCACCGCAATCGCTATCACGCGCCCGGCGTGGCGCCCGCGACGTATGGGTTGGCGCCGCGCGTGAGCCAGCGATTCGTCCTCTACGCGGCCTGTGGCGTGGCGTTCACGCTGGTGTATCGCGGACTCGGCTGTGGGCTCGGCGTACACCCAGGCTGCGGGGGATTCGATGCACACCTTCCGTTGGTGGCAGGGCTGACCCTGCGTGACTTCATGGAGGGCGCCATCTGGGGCGTGGCGCTGCATCACTATTACCTGGACCAACGCATCTGGCGGGTGCGCCGGGATGAGGGGCTGAGCCGCGATTTGAAACTGGGCACTGAAACAGCGTGAGGCCACGCGCGAAGGCGGGGGCTCGGTATGCTCGGGCGTCGCGGGAGTCCGCTCGGGCGAAGTGCAAGGGGAGTCCATGGCTGTGGAAGACATGAAGGGCGTTCGGGGGGATACGGCGCGACCGGATGAAGTGGCCCAGGCCCTCGTCGATCGCGCCAACGAGCTGGGCGAGCAGGAGCGGTTCGAAGAGGCCCTGCCCTTCTATGACGAGGTGCTGCAGTGGTTCAGCGGAGCGGGCGGCCCCGTCGTGCGCTTCCACGTGGCGCGCGCGCACCTGAGCAAGTCCATGACGCTGGTGCAGCTCAACCGCTCACAAGAAGCGGTGGACGCGTGTGACGCCACCATCCAGTGGTTCGGCGGTGACGCGGGGCCGCTCCAGTCGTGGGTGGCGCAGACGCTGCTCTACAAGGCGGTGGCGCTGGTGCAGTTGGAGCGCCATGAGGAAGCGGCGGCGCTCTACGAGGACGTGTCGCGACGCCTGGACGGCACGGTGGAGCCGGAGCTGCGCGTGCTGGTGGCCGAGGCCCTGCTGCGGCGGGCCATCCTCCTCCGTCAGTTGGAGAAGGCCGAGGAGGCGCTGTCCGCGCACGACGAACTGGTGCACCGCTTCGGGGACGCGGAGGAGGAGGAGCTGCGCGAGCTGGTGGCCCGCGCGCTCGTGTTCAAGGCGTCCTTTCTGGGCAAGCTGAACCGGCGCGAGGAGGAGCTGGCCACGTTCGGCGAGGTGGGTCAGAGGTTCGGCTCCGCGCCGGAGCCCTCGCTGCGCATGGAGGCGGCGCGGGCGCTCATCTGCCGCGCTGAAATCCTGTTGCAGTTGCAGCGCGTGGACGAAGGGCTGGCGGGCTTCGACGAGGTCGTGGCGCGCTTCGGTGACGCCTCGGACATGCCCTTGCGCGAGCGGGTGACGAACGCCCTCAACACGGTGGGCTTCAAGCTGTTGTGCGAGGCCAAGCGCCTGTGGCCGGAGGACCGCGAGCGGGCCCTGGCGCTCTTGGAGAAGGCGCGCACGCGCATCGCCACCGCGCTCGAGCGGCGGCCGGGCTACCCCCTGGCGCTGGGGAACGCGGGCTACATCGCCTTCCTCCAGGGGCGGCGCGAGGAGGCCCGCACGCTCCTCCTGGAAGCGCTGCGCAGCGGCGGCGAGAAGACGCGCGAGACGGGGCTCAAGGACTCCACCATCCACTCCGTCCCCGAGGACGAGGAGTTCCGCGCGCTCGTGCGCGGCCTGTGACGGCCCGCCCGCGTGTCCGCCAACCCGCATTGGCTTCGCCCCCCGGTTCGCCCAGGAGCGGGTGACGCGCGCGGCTCGCCGAGGGGCCAGCCGACCAGCATGGTGCTCCCCCACCCACGGGTGTGCGCCACCGGAATAGGGGTGGGGCCCAACGGTTGCCAGCACACGCCCGGGCCCCCCCGGCGGTGGAAACCCTTGGTCCCCGTGGCGTACGCCGGATAAGAGAACCCCTCCATGGAAAGCGCCGCCTCCGCCCCCCACCCGCCGCCCGACGCATCCAGCGACGACCTGCGCGCCGTCGAGGAGCTCGCCCAGGCCCGGAACCAGATTGTCGCGCAGATTGAAAAGCGCGTCGTGGGCCAGCGGGACGTGGTGGAGCACCTGCTGATTTCGCTCTTCAGCCGCGGCCACTGCCTCTTCGTGGGCGTGCCGGGACTCGCCAAGACGCTGCTCATCTCCACGCTGGCGGACGTCCTCAACCTGTCCTTCAACCGCATCCAGTTCACGCCGGACCTGATGCCCTCGGACATCACCGGCACGGACATCCTGGAAGAGGACAAGGCCACCGGCCGCCGCGCCTTCCGCTTCATGCAGGGGCCGCTGTTCGCCAACATCATCCTGGCGGACGAGGTCAATCGCACCCCGCCCAAGACGCAGGCCGCCCTGCTCCAGGCCATGCAGGAGTACCGCGTCACCGCCGGTGGCCGCACGTACCCGCTGGACCTGCCCTTCCTCGTCTTCGCCACCCAGAACCCCATCGAGCAGGAGGGCACCTATCCGCTGCCCGAGGCCCAGCTCGACCGCTTCATGTTCCTGGTGGACGTGGGCTACCCCACGGCCGAGGAAGAGGTGCAGATCGTCAAGAGCACCACCGGCACCGCGCAGCCCAAGCTGGAGAAGATTCTCTCCCCCGAGCGCATCCTCGCCTTGCAGGAGCTGGTGCGGCGCGTGCCCGTGCCGGACCACGTGGTGCGCTACGCGGTGGAGCTGGTGCGCCACACGCGGCCCAAGGAGCCCGGCGTGCCGGACTTCGTGGCGAAGAACGTGTCATGGGGCGCGGGCCCTCGCGCCAGCCAGTACCTGGTGCTGGCGGCCAAGGCGCGCGCCATCCTGTCCGGGCGCTTCGTGGCCACGGTCGAGGACGTGCGGGCCCTGGCGCGTCCGGTGCTCCGGCACCGCGTGCTGCCCAACTTCACGGCCGAGAGCGAGGGCATCACCTCCGTGAAGCTCATCGACCAGCTCCTCACGGTGGTGAAGGGCTAGCGCGCCCGCCCCATGTCGCTGCTCGACGCCCAGACGCTGTCCCGGTTGCAGGGGGTGAAGCTGCGCGCCCGCGCGGTGATGGAGGGCGTGCTGTCCGGCCTCCACAAGAGCCCGCACCAGGGCCAGAGCGTGGAGTTCGCCGAGCACAAGGAATACGCGCCAGGCGACGAGCTGCGCCACCTCGACTGGAAGGCGTACGGCAAGTTCGACAAGTACTACGTCAAGCGCTTCGAGCACGAGACGAACCTGCGCGCGGTGATGGTGGTGGATGCGTCCGCGTCCATGGGCTACCGCAGCGGGGCGATGTCCAAGCTGGAGGTGGCCACCACGCTGGCTGGCGCGCTGAGCTATCTGCTCGTGCGGCAGCAGGACGCGGCCGGGCTCGCGCTGATGGTGGGCGGTGCCTTCCGAGACGTGCCGCCGCGCGCGTCCGCGGGACACCTCAACGTGCTGCTGGACGCGCTGGAGCACGCGAGCGCCGAGGGCCCCACGGACCTGGGCAGCGCGGCGGATCACCTGGCGGAAGTGCTCCCGCGCCGGTCCACCGTCATCGTGCTGTCGGACCTGCTGGATGAGCGGCAGGAGGCCCTGAAGCGCGTGCTCGCGCTGCGCCAGCGCAAGAACGACGTGGCGGTGTTCCACCTGGTGGATCCCGCGGAGCTGACGTTCCCCTTCGATGACCCCACCCTCTTCCTGGACATGGAAGGCGAGGGGCGCATCGAGGTGAACCCGCGCGAAATCAAGCAGAGCTACCTGGAGGAGTTCGGCGCGTTCCTCGCGGACGTGAAGGCCCGCTGCGCCGAGGCCGACGTGGACTACGAGCTGGTGCGCACCGACGAGCGGCTGGACGACGTGCTGCTGCGCTTCCTCTCGCGACGCGGGAGGCGCCGGTGACGTTCGGCAACCCGTGGTTCCTGCTCGGCGCGCTGGGCGCGTTCATCCCGCTGCTGGTCCACCTGTTCGACCGCCGCCGTCCCCGGCCGCATCCCTTCGGACCGATGGCCTTCGTGCTGCGCAGCCAGAAGCGCACCGCCAGCCGACTGAAGCTCAAGCGCCTGCTCCTGTACGCGCTGCGCACGCTCATCCTGTTGGCGATTCCCCTCGCGCTGGCGAAGCCGGAGTGGCGCAACGACGCGCAGGCCGCCACGGTGACGCATGGCCCGGCGGCCACCGCCATCATCCTGGACGCCTCGCTGTCCATGCGCTGGTCCGACGGCACCCCGCTCTTCGAGCAGGCCCGCGACGAGGCCCGCGACGCGCTGAAGGACCTGCTGCCCGAGGAGCCCGCCACGGTGCTCGTGTGCACGGACACGCCGGCGCCTCCGCCGACGCCGGGGTTCGACCGGGCTCGGCTGCGCGCGCTGGTGGACGAGGCTCGGCCCACCTACGCCGGAGCGGACCTGTCGCGGTGCTTGGAGCTGGCGGCTCGGACGCTGGAGGAGAGCCCGCTGGCGGGCAAGCGGCTCGTGGTCGTCTCGGACATGACGGCCACCGCCTTCCGTCTGGAGTCTCCGCCGCCCACGGTGAAGGGCCCCACGGGCACGCCCGTGAAGCCCGAGGTGGTGCTGCGCGACGTGGCCCGCTCACGCGAGTCGCTCGACAACCACGCGCTGGTGGACCTGAAGGTGGAGCCCGCGCTGCAAGCCGGCCCTCGCGCGTTCCAGTTCACCTTCACGGTGCGGAACTTCGGCGCGAAGCCAGTGAAGGACCTGGAGGCGCTCGTGCGCGTGGGCGAGACGACGCTCGCCAAGGGCTTCGTGGACGTGCCCGCGGGCGGCACCACGCAGAAGGCGCTGACGGTGCGCTTCCCCCAGGGCGGCACGGTGGCGGGCACGGTGACGCTGGCTCCGGACGCGCTCGGCGAGGATGACCGGCGCGCCTTCGTCCTGCCCGTGCCGCGCGCGCTCAAGGCCCTGGTCGTCAACGGCGCGCCCCACGCCACGCGCTACCGGGACGAGGCCTTCTTCGTGGACGCGGCCCTCACCTCGCCGGGCTCGCCCGTGGAGGCGGTGGTGCGCGACGCGGAGGTGGGGCTGCGCGAGGACTTCTCCGCCTATGACCTGGTGCTGCTGCTCAACGTGGCGGCGCCCACGGAGGACGAGGCGCAGAAGCTGACCGCGTTCGTCCAGGCGGGCGGCGGCCTCTTCATCAGCATGGGCGACCGGGTGGATCCGGAGGCCTACAATCAACGCTTGGGCACGCTGCTGCCCCGCGCGCTGCGGCTCGTGCGCACCAGCGCCGAGCGCGAGTCCCCCGACGCGGACACCAAGGCGACGCGGCTGGCGCAGGTGAAGCAGGAGCATCCCCTCTTCGCGCCCTTCACGGGCTCGGCGGAGGAGGGGCTCGTGGGCGCGCGCTTCTACCGGTACATGCTGCTGGAGGCGGACAACCCGGCGGCGGCGGGTGGCAGCCAGGTGCTGGCCACCTACGAGGACGGCGCCCCGGCCGTGGCGGTGGCGCGCAAGGGCAAGGGGCGCGTGGCGCTGTTCACCAGCACGGTGGATCGCGACTGGAGCGACTTCTCCATCCGCACCAGCTTCCTGCCGCTGATGCAGCGCTTCGCCGCGTACCTCACGGGCTCGCTGGATGAGCACGAGGCCGTGCACGCGCGCGTGGGAGAGAGCGTGACGCTGCGCCCCGACGGCGCGCAGAAGCTCACCGCGGTGCGCGCGCCGGACGGGAGCGAGCTGCCCTTGAAGGCGCAGCCGGACAGCTCGTTCGTCGCGGGGCCCGTGCGCGAGCCGGGCGTGTATCGGGTGCTCGGCGCGGAGGGCAAGCCGGTGCCCGCGCTGGACTTCGCGGCCACGCTGGACCCCGCCGAGAGCGACCTCACGCGCGTGCCCGCCGAGACGCTCACCGCGTACTTCGGAGAGGACACCGTGAAGGCCTCCACCGGGGACACCAACAAGCCCGCGGTGCCGCTGTGGACGTGGCTCATCCTCACCGCGTGCCTCGCCTTCTTCCTGGAGGGCACCCTGCTGCGCAAGTAGGCGCGCGCCCGGGGCCCTGACAAGCAGCCGACGTCCGCGGCCTCACCGCGCGCGTGGAGTCCCCCACCGAGGGCGCGGTCTGCCAGACTGCGGCGCCGTGAGCCCCTCCGCCCTCTACCGCGACTGCGCCCGCCTCTTCATGGTGGGCTTCCCTGGCACCCACGTCGACGCCGACCTGGCGGCGCTGATGGACGACGGCATCTCCGGCGCCATCCTCTTCAAGCGCAACGTGGGCTCCGCGAGCGAGACCGCCGCGCTGTGCCAGGCGCTCAAGACGCGCGCGGGCCGCCCCTTCATCCTCTCGGTGGACCAGGAGGGAGGCCGCGTGGCCCGGCTGCGCGGCGCGCCCTTCACCGCGCTGCCGCCCATGCGCGAGCTGGGACAGCGCGGCGACGAGGCCCTGGCGGAGCGCGTGGGCCGGCTGCTCGCGCACGAGCTGCGCGCGCTGGGCTTCGACTGGGACTTCGCGCCCGTGCTCGACGTGGACACCAACCCGGCCAACCCCGTCATCGGAGACCGCAGCTTCGGGCGCGAGCCGGAGGTGGTGGCGCGCCTGGGCGTGGCGCTCGCGCGCGGACTGGAAGCGGGCGGCGTCGCGTCGTGCGGCAAGCACTTCCCCGGACATGGCGACACCACCACGGACAGCCACCTCACCCTGCCCCGCCTGGCGCATGACCTGGAGCGGCTGCGGCGCGTGGAGCTGGTGCCCTTCCAGGCCTTCGCTCGGGCAGGGCTCGCCTCGCTGATGACGGCGCACGTGCTCTTCGACGCGCTGGAACCCGGCGTGCCCGCCACCATGAGCACGCGCGTGCTGGAGGGGTTGCTGCGGCGCGAGCTGGGCTTCGACGGCGTGCTCGTCAGCGATGACCTGGAGATGAAGGCCATCGCGGACCACTACTCCGTGGAGGAGGCCACGGTGCAGGGCACGCTCGCGGGCGTGGACCTGTTCCTCGTGTGCCACAAGGCCGACGTGCAGCGGCGGGCCATCGAGGCGCTCGTGAAGGCGGTGGAGTCTGGCCGCGTGCCGCGCTCGCGCATCGCCGAGGCGCATCGTCGGCTCGACGCGCTCGTCGCGCGCTTCGTGCGGCCCGCGGAGGACCGGCTCTCCCAGCTGGGCAGTGCGGAGCACCGCGCGCTCGCCGAGGGACTCGCCAGCGCCGTCACGGGACGCGACCCCACCGAGGTGATGCTGGCCACTCGGTGAGGCCGGAGCGCTCGCCCGCGGGAGCTTTCCGCGGGCGGGCGAGGGTTCAGCGGTTGCGCATGTAGATGGGCGTCACGGCCTCGTGCGCGGCGGTCTGCTCGTAGCCGCGCACCTGGGGCCGGAGGTCCGTCACGTACTGACCACCCGCGCCCATGGCGGTGGGCGAGTACTCGGCGCCGCCGAACTCCGCGTAGCGCGTGCGCATCATCCCGCCCGCGTCATCGAACTTGGAGTTGTTGGACTTGCCCTCGTTCTGCGGCGTGCGCGGATCGATGCTGGAGCCAATCTCCTTGATGGTCTGGTTGTAGCCGCGGTCCACGGTCAGCACGTGCGGCGGCAGCGTCGCGGCCGAGTGCCCCTGGTGCGCGGCCGCAGGGGACTCATGGCCCTGCTGCTCGGCGACGTTGTACAGGGCCTCGGGCTGCGTGCCGCGCTGCGCGAAGGCATTGCCCCGCGACTCGTCCGGCTGCCGTCCGCCGGTCTCCGGCAGGTCACCGCAGGCCGTGCCCAGCAGCATGCCCGCCACCAGGAACGCCGCACCACTCCAACGCCGAATGCCTCGCTCGTGCATCGTCATCTCTTCTCCACGTCTTGCGCAGTCCCCGAGGAAATGGTCACGCCCGACCGCTTCCGCCACCGAGCGAGCCATCGCTGGCTCGTCCGGGAAGGCCAACCCTCGTTCGGGGAGAGCGAGGGTTCGACCGCGCCCCAGGCATACACGGTCTTCGAAGTCCTGTCCCGCCAGGAGTGCGTCGCCATCAGGGCGGGACAAGGCCACCTATCAGCGGCCCGCGGGCTTCTTCTTCGCGGCCGGCTTCTTCGCGGCCGGGGCCTTCTTCGCCGCGGGCGCCTTCTTCGCGGCCGGGGCCTTCTTCGCCGCCGGAGCCTTCTCCGGAGTCTTCTTGGGGGCAGGCGCGGGCTTCGCCCCGGCGGACGCGCCGCCCTTGAGCGTGGCCAGCACCTCCGCCACGTGGCCGTTCACCTTCACCTTGGGCCACACGTGCTGGACCTTGCCGTCCGGGCCGATGAGGAAGGTGGCGCGGGTGATGCCCAGGAACTTGCGGCCGTAGAGGGACTTCTCGCCCCACACGCCGTACGCCTCGGACACCGCGTGGCCTGGGTCCACCAGCAGCGGGAAGGCGAGGTGGAACTTGGCGGCGAACTTCTGGTGGCTCTTCGCGTCGTCCGGCGACACGCCGAGCACCACCGCGCCCGCCTTCTGGAGCGCGGCGTGCTCGCTCTGGAAGTCACACGCCTCCGTCGTACAGCCGGGCGTGTTGTCCTTCGGATAGAAGTAGAGGACGACGTGCTTGCCTCGGAGCCGGGCCAGCGACACGGCATTGCCGCTCTGGTCGGACAGCTCGAAGCCGGGGGCCTGCTCACCTGCTTGGGGCATGGGCATGGGGCGGAGTTTCTACTCCAAACTCCGCCCGCCCACAGTTCTCGTCAGTGCGAGTCCTGGCCGTCCTCACCGGGCGGGTGGCTGTTCGCCTCCAGCTGCGTGAGGTCCGCGTGGCAGCGCTCCAGCGCGCGCCGGACGAGCTCGCGCGAAGCGTCCGTGCGCGACTCGCCCAGCTTCTTGGCCAAGGCCTCGCACGCGGCGCGCTTGGCATCCACGCCGCTGGAGCCGGGGCCAGTCGAGCCGGGCGTGGCCAGGGGCTGAGGAGGCAGCTCGCCACGGGCCGCGCGCAGCGCCGCGAGCCGCTTGTCCGCCTCGGCGCGGGCCTTGGAGTCCTGGGGCACGGCCTCGAAGGCGGCGACGACCTCGTCCCAGCGGGCGTCGCGCGCGGAGAGGCCGCGGGTGGTCAGTTCCTGGTACTTCGCTTCCGCCTTCTGCAACTGCTCGGGACCCTTGTCCGAGTCACAGCCCGGGAGGGCGAGCAGTCCCATCAGCAGCAGCGCGGTGGAGAGTCGGGTGCGGGAAATCATCATCGAGAAGAGGCTCCTCCTGCTGGCCCCCCGCGTTAAACCACGGCCGGAGTGCTCCGTCGTGGCTCCCGTCTCCTGCTCGCCTTCCTGCCTGGCCTGACGGACAACGGCTCGCACCGAGGGCGTTGGCCCCCGCGCTCAGCCGCGCTTGTCCAGGATGCCCAGCGACATCATCGCCACGAGGAAGCCGTAGACGACGTGGTCCGGCCGGTTCGCGTACGCGAGCAGCTCCGCCACGGTGCGGTTGCCGTCAATCTTCGGCAGCAGCTCCGCCTCCCACCGCTCCAGCTCCACCTCGTTGAACTGGTACGAGGGGGCGACGGCGGGGATGAGCCGGTCCTCGGGCTGGAGCAGACGGCGCAGGCGCTCGGGCTTGTAGAGCTTCTTGATGCCGCGAACGATGAGGTTGCCCGGGTGCACGTCCAGCTTGATGGACTCCGAGGAGGCCTTCTCCTTGAAGCTCATCACGTAGGTGCCGTCCTCCCAGGAGAACAGCGAGTAGATGATGGCCTTCACCTGCTGGCCCACGTAGTAGAGCCGCTCGGTGTCCTTCAGCAGGCCGCGCTCCACGAGCACGTCGCCGGTGCGCCGGTTGCTCTGCGCCGCCACGGCGGAGGCGTCCTGGAGCTGCTCGGGCTTTATCTTCCCCACGCGCACCAGGAACTGGCCGAAGCGGTCCGCGAGCAGGTTGGAGAGGGCGAACACTGGCGTGCCCTTCTCGAAATAGACGACCTTCTTCACCTTGCCGCGCTGGATGCCCAGCTCGCCCGTCTCGCGGGACAGGTAGAAGGCGGTGAGCAGCGAGGGAAGGTTGTCGCGCAGCTCGCCACGGCGGCTGCCCGGAGACCCGGAGCCCACGGGCAGCGGATCCGGCGGCCGGCCCGGCGTGGGCGGACGCACCTGGGTGGCCGAGACCTTCTGCATGGGGCTGGCGGTGAGGTTGGCGCCGCGAATCTCCGCGGTGATGTTGCCGCCGCCCGTCACCTTGATGCGGCCCGTCAGCTCCATGACGTCCTGCGGGCCCTCCTCCTCCACGTCGATGTCCAGCTCGACCTCGAAGGCGTCCTGGAGCGAGTTGCCCGCGGGGGCCTTCTTCTCCGCGGGGAGCACCCGCGCCACGGCCTCCAGGAGCTTCTGCGCCTCGAAGGGCTTCTCGAAGTAGCCGGCCGCCGCGTACTTCTGCCGCGCCTCCAGGGCGTGCTTGCCGCCCTTGAAGACGCCGGTGATGAAGAGCAGCGGGAGCTGGGGGTTGTCCTTCCGGAGCGCGTCCGCGAGGTGGTACCCCATCATGTCGGGCAAGAGGATATCCAGCACCGCGCAGCCTGGAGGCTGGGCGCGGGCGGCCTCGATGCCCTGCTTGCCTCGGCTGGCCCCCACCACCTCGTACCCCGCATCCTCGAACAACTGCGTGAGGAGGGAGAGGAGCTCCTGGTTGTCGTCCACGACAAGGATTCGGGGGGCCATCGCGGGCAATACCGTACCAGATGCGGGCAACCTGTCAGACAAGTGTTTCGGGACGGATGCGGGGAAGGATGCATCCGCCCCGCCAGGGGGGTAGGGTGCCCCCCTCGTGATGTCCAGCCCCCGCTCGCGTTCGTTCATTTTCGGCCTGCTCACCTGCATTGCCCTGCTGTCCACCTCGCTCGCGCATGCACAACCGGGTTCTCCTCCGGATGGAGGCGCGCCGGATGCCTCCACGGGTGGACCGGGCAAGGATGACCCGGGCGAGGAAGACGATGGCACCGGGCGGGTGAACACCAAGTGCCGCAGCAGCAGCGACTGCAACATGCGGTTCACCTGCCAGGCCGGAACGTGCAAGTACACGGGCGTCCGGCAAGCGGAGACGTCCGGGTGCCTCCTGGGGCCCGAGGCGGCGCTGGTGCTGGTGGGGCTGGCCGCGGTGGCCGTGCCTCGACGACGTCGGCACTGAGCGGGGGCGGACATGCGGCTGGGCATCAAGGCGGACAACCTGCTGGAGCGCGTGGCGGACTTCCTCAACCTCGCCCCCCAGCCCCTGGCCCATGCCTTCTTCGGGATGATGGCCTCGCGCACGCTGATGGCGGGCGCGCGGCTGGGCATCTACGCGGCGCTGGCGGACGGCCCGGCCACGCCGGATGCGCTGGCCACCCGACTGAAGCTCTCCACCGAGGGCACCCGCGCCCTGCTCGATGCGCTGGTCGCGTGCGAGGTGGTGGAGCGCGTGCGCGGTCGCTACAAGCTGGCGCCGCGCGCGAGCCGCTGGTTGGATCCGCGCTCGCCGCAGTCCATCACCGCCTTCCTCGAGTTCAACTACGCCCAGTGGGACTGGTGGGGTCAGCTCGAGGACGTGGTGCGGCGCGGCCAGTCGGTCAACATCCACGACTTCGCGCCAGATGACCCGCGCTGGCGCGACTACATCCACGCGATGTACCAGCTCGCGCGGCTGGCGGCCCCGGAGGTCGTCTCGGCCATTCCGCTGCCGCGCGGCGCGCGCCACGTGCTGGACCTGGGCGGCGCGCATGGCTGGTTCGCCGCCGAGCTGTGCCGCAAGCACAAAGGCCTGAAGGCCACCGTGGTGGACCTGGAGGGCAGCGCGCGCGTGGGGCGGGACATCATCGCCAACGCGGGGCTGGCCCACCTCGTCTCTCACCGCGAGGGCAACCTGCTCACCCACGACCTGGGCGGTCCGCATGACGGCGTGCTGCTGTTCCAGGTGGTGCACCACCTGACGCCCGAGCAGAACGTGGCCCTGCTGCGGCGGATCCGCACCGCGCTCTCACCCAAGGGGACGCTGGCGGTGCTGGAGTACCTGCGCGAGGACGCGGAGACGCCGCAGGGCTCCGCGCCCCTCATCGGCCTGCACTACTGCCTGACCTCGGGCGCGGCGGCCTACACCCCCGCCGAGGTGGAAGGCTTCTTGGACGACGCGGGTTTCGACATCCACCAGAGTCGGCCCATCCGCCACCTGCCCCTCCAGACGCTCCTCATCGCCCGTCCGGCCTGAGCGGCCCCTCCCCCTGCGGGCGATCCCCGCCGAGTGGGTAGGCCGTGCTCCGGCCCCACCTCTCGCGCTACCCTGCCCCTCCGCCCATGCTGCCCGAGGCCCCCCTTCCCCCATCCGAGGCCGTGCCGCTCGCCGTCGACCTGGACGGCACGCTGGTGCTCACGGACACGCTCCACGAGAACCTGCTGGTGCTGTTCAAGCGGGCGCCCTGGCTGCTGCTGCTCGCGCCGCTCTGGATGCTCCGGGGCAAGGCCTTCTTCAAGGCCGAGGTCGCTCGCCGGGCCGCGCTGGACGCCGCCGTGCTGCCGTACCACGAGCCCCTGCTGGCCTTCCTCCAGGAGGAGCGGGCGCACGGCCGGCGGCTCGTGCTGGCCACGGCGGCGGACCGTCGCATCGCCGACGCGGTGGCCGCGCACCTGGGCCTCTTCGACGAGGTGCACGCCAGCGACGGGCAAGTGAACCTGTCCGGTGAGCGCAAGCTGGCCCGGCTGAAGGAAGCGGTGGGCACGTTCGACTACGCGGGCAACGACGCGGTGGACCTGCCGCTGTGGCGCGAGTCCCGGCAGGTGGTGGTGGCGAACGCCTCCACGAATGTGCTGCGGCGCGCGCGGGAGTTGGGCCGCCCCGTGCACCGCGTCTTCGAGCGCCCCGCCACCCGCGCGCGCACCTGGGTGAAGGCGCTGCGCGTGCACCAGTGGGCGAAGAACGCGCTCGTGTTCGTCCCGCTCCTGGCCGCGCACAAGGCCCAGCACCCGCGCATGGTCCTGGAGTCGGTGCTGGCGTTCTTCGCCTTCAGCCTGTGCGCCTCCAGCGTGTACGTGCTCAATGACTTGCTGGACCTGGAGTCGGACCGACGACATCCGACCAAGAAGGCGCGGCCATTCGCGGCCGGCACGCTGTCCGTTCGCGCCGGGGCGATGATGGCGCCGGTGCTGCTCGCGGCGGGCGCGGCCCTGGCATTGGCGCTGCTGCCTCCCGCGTTCGCGGCGCTCCTGGGCGTGTACTACGGCCTGACGCTCGCGTACTCGGTGCGGCTCAAGCAGGTGGTGATGCTGGACGTGCTGGTGCTCGCGGGGCTCTACACGGTGCGCATCTTCGGCGGCTCGCTGGCGGTGGGCGTGCCCACGTCGAGCTGGCTGCTCATGTTCAGCACCTTCCTCTTCCTGTCGCTCGCGCTGGTGAAGCGGCTGAGCGAGGTGCGGCGGCTGCGGCTGGCCAACGAGTCCGCGGCGCACGGGCGCGGCTATCTGGCGCAGGACTACGAGCAGCTCGCGAGCCTGGGCGCGGCGGCGGGACAGGTGTCCGTGCTGGTGCTCGCGCTCTACATCACCAGCAAGGAAGTCACCGCGCTGTACACCCACCCCGAGCGCCTGTGGCTGCTCTGCCCGGTGATGCTGTACTGGGTGGGCCGGGTGTGGGTGCTCGCGCATCGCGGACAGGTGAACGAGGACCCGCTCCTCTTCGCCCTGCGCGACAAGGTGAGCTACGCCGTCGGAGTCGTCGCCGCGCTGGTGCTGTGGGCCGCCACATGAGGATGCAGGAGCGATGAAGTCACCGCAGTCCTGGGGGAGATTCCCCCGAGTCGCGCAAGAGACCCGTGCCCTCACGTGGGGCTCGGGCGCGCTGCCGTCCGCGCCGGGGCCGCTGCTGCCGCACGGGCTGGGCCGCAGCTACGGGGACTCGTGCCTCAACGCGGACGGCACGCTGCTGCTCACCTCCGCGCTGGACCGCCTCATCGACTTCGACCCGGCCACGGGCGTGCTGCGCTGCGAGGCGGGCGTCACGTTGGACACGGTGCTGCGGCTGGTGGCGCCGCGCGGCTGGTTCCTCCCGGTGACGCCGGGCACCAAGTACGTGACGGTGGGCGGGGCCATCGCCAACGACGTACATGGCAAGAACCACCATCGCGGCGGCACCTTCGGGCGGTACGTGCGGAGCTTCGAGCTCCTGCGTTCGGATGGCACCCGCCGCGTCTGCGCACCGGACGCGCATCCAGATTGGTACGGCGCCACCATCGGCGGGCTGGGGCTCACGGGCCTCATCACCTGGGCCGAGGTGCAGCTCGTGCCCATCCGGAACCCGTACATCCTCCAGGAGACGGTGCCCTGCGAGAACCTGGACGCGTTCCTCGACGTGGCCCGGGCCTCGGAAGCGGACTACGAGTTCACCATGGCGTGGGTGGACTGCCTGGCCCGAGGCCGCAAGCTGGGCCGGGGCCTCTTGTTCCGAGGCAACTTCGCGCCGCCGCAGTTCGACGGGCTGCCGCTCGCCAAGAGCCACCTGTCGCACGGCTCGGGGCTCGCGGTACCGGTGGACATGCCGGCGTTCTGCCTCAACCGGTTGTCCGTGTCCGCGTTCAACTGGCTCTACTACCGCCGCCAGCGCGGCCGTCCTCGGCAGCGGCTCACGCACTACGACCCGTTCTTCTATCCGCTGGATGCCATCTACGGCTGGAACCGCATCTACGGCGCGCGGGGCTTCCTCCAGTTCCAGTGCGTGGTGCCCTACTCCACCGCGCGCGACGCCTTGAGAGAGATTCTCGAGCGCAGCTCGCGCGGCGGCGTGCCCAGCTTCCTGTCCGTGCTCAAGACGTTCGGAGACATTCCGTCCCCGGGCTGGCTGTCCTTCCCTCGCCAGGGCGTGACGCTGGCCATGGACTTCGCCAACCGCGGCGAGAAGACGTGGCGGCTGGTGGAGGACCTGGACCGACTGACGCGCGAGGCGGGCGGCGCGGTGTATCCCGCGAAGGACGCGCGCATGAGCCCGGAGAGCTTCGCGGCGTACTTCCCTCGGCGCGAGCAGTTCCTGCCGTACATCGACCCTGCGTTCTCATCCTCCTTCTGGCGGCGGGTGAATCCTCCCGCCACGCCCTCCCTGCCCATGCTGGAAGGCAGGGCCGACGGCGCCACGCCGCCCGTGTCGCTGCTGGCCATCCGCTGATTCCCCGGGCACAACGTCACCTATGAAGAAAGTCCTCATCCTCGGCGCCACGAGCGCCATCGCCCAGGCCACGGTGCGGCTGCTCGCCGCGCGCGGAGCCTCGCTGTACCTGGTGGGCCGCAACGCCCAGAACCTGGAGGCCGTGGCGAAGGATGCGGCCACGCGCGGCGCGGCGAAGGTCGAGTCGCGGGCCTTGGACCTCGACGACTGTGGCGCGCACGAGGCGCTGGTGGAGCAGGCCATGCAGGCGTTGGGTGGACTCGACGGCGCGGTGATTGCGCACGGCGTGCTGGGGGACCAGGACGCGAGCCAGCGTTCGTGGGCGGCGGCCGAGGCCGTCCTGCGCACGAACTTCCTGAGCGCCGCGTCGCTGCTGACGTCACTGGCCAACCGCTTCGAGGCGCAGAAGGCCGGCACGCTGGTGGTGATTTCGTCGGTGGCGGGAGACCGCGGGCGGCAGAGCAACTACGTGTACGGCGCGTCGAAGGGCGCCCTGAGCGTGTTCCTCCAGGGCCTGCGCAATCGACTGGCGAAGTCCAACGTGGCGGTGGTGACGGTGAAGCCTGGCTTCGTGGACACGCCGATGACGGCGCACGTCCCGAAGAACAAGCTGTTCGCCTCGCCGGAGAAGGTGGCGCGCGGGCTGCTCGCCGCGGCGGATGGGCGCAAGAACGAGGTCTACGTCCCCGGCTTCTGGGCGCTCATCATGCTCATCATCCGCTCCATCCCCGAGCCCATCTTCAAGCGGCTGAAACTGTAGTCCGTCAGCGCGACGCAGTCTCCAGTGGGGGCACGTCGCGGCCTTCACCGAAGCCGAGCGTCCAGAACTCGGGGCGCTCGGGGTCGCGGGCCGCGAGTCGCCAGAGCAGGTGCTTGGCCTCATCCTGGCCGTCGAGCGCGAGCGCGAACGTGCCGTAGTGCATCGCGACGGACACCTGGGCGTGCAGCACATGGTGGGCCCGGAGCGCGTCCTCGGGCCCCATGTGCACCGCGTGCAGGACGCGCGGCCGGAACGCGCCGATGGGCAGCACCGCCAGCCGCATGGGGCCGAAGCGCGCGGAGATGTCCTCGAAGTGGGGACCGAAGCCGGTGTCGCCCGCGAAGAGCACGGGGCCTCCCGAGGTGCTCAGCACGTAGCCCGCCCACAGCGTGCCGCGCCCATCCGTGAGCCCGCGATTCGAGCGGTGCTGCGCGGGCACGGACGTCACCGTGAAGCCGGGGCCCACCGTGCTCGCTTGCCACCAGTCGAGTTCCTCCACGTGCGCGAAGCCCTCGGCGTCCAGCAGCGCCTTGTTGCCCAGGCCCACGATGAAGCGCGGGTGGTGCGCGGCCTCCAGTCTCCGCAGCGTGGGGAGGTCCAGGTGGTCATAGTGGTTGTGGCTCACCACGACCACGTCGATGGGCGGCAGGTCCTCGAAGCGGATGCCGGGCGGGCGGCGGCGCTTGGGGCCGAGCCACGACACGGGGCTCGGGCGCTCCGAGTAGATGGGGTCCGTCAGCACGTTGAGGCCGTCCGCCTGGAGCAGCATCGTCGCGTGGTTGATGAACGTCACGCGCAGCGCGCCCGAGCCCACGCGCGTCGGAGGCTTGGGGCCCGGAGGGAACTCCGTGGAGGGCTGCCACAGGCCACGCTTCTCCTTCAGCGCCGCCAGCACCAGGGCCACGGGATTCGGGCTCGAGGCATCACCGGGGTTGTGGAAGTGCGAGCCATCGAAGTGGTCCGTCACGGGCCCCTGGTGCACGGTCCCAGCGAAGCATCCCGACAGCAGCGCGAGGCCCAGCGTGAGAGTCCAGCGCATCACTTGATGATGATGGTCCAGGTGCATTCGAAGGGAACTCCATCCACGGTGGGCAGCTCGTAGCGAGAGGACTCGACGCTCGCGAGCGCCTGGGCCAGCAGGTCCGGGGGCAGCGTCGCCTCTTCCACCACGCATTGCCGAGGGGCGCCGCCGCGCACGAGCCGACAGGCCACGCGAACGTGGTGCTTGCGGCCCTCGCGCCAGCGGCGGAACGCGTCCTGGAAGACGGGGTCATCGGGAGGACCGCCGCGGACGCGCTGGGGCTCGCGCACGTGCTGCGAGAGGAAGGCACAGGCGTCCTTCACCTGTCCGTCACACGCCTTGGACATGAGCGACAGCGCGCGCAGCCGAGCGTCTTCGGAAGTTTCGGCCACCCACAGCGTGAGCGCGCGGTCGAAGCAGACGCGGGCCTTGGCGACGGTGCACTCCTCGGTCTGCACGGGCTCGAGGTTCGAGGCGAAGGCGCCGAGCGGGGCTGGCCGCATCGCGTCCACCGTGACTCGCGCCGGGTTGCTCCGCCGGGCCGCGCAGCCCAGTCCCAGACACAGACACACCACGAACAGCCACGACCGCGAAGACAGGCCCCAGTGCATGGCGCGCATCGTAGCCGGTCGGAGCCTCACGAACGCGCTCCGTCGCGCTCAGCCCACCACGGTGGCGAGGATGCGCTCGAACAACCAGGGGGCTCGGCCCAGGGCGCGCACCACGGGACGTCGGAGCCACGGCCGCCGCGCCAGGAGCAGCAACGCGCGCGTCGTCCAGGCGTACTTGCGAAACACCTGCTGGAAGCAGCGCGCATAGGGCTGCAGCGCGCCGCGCGTCGCACCATGCACCAGCGCATCCGGCAACACGTTGCCCAGCGACTCCGCACACGCGAACGCGATGGACAGCCCTTCGCCCGTCAACGCATCCACGTAGCCCGCCGCATCCCCCACCAGCGCGAAGCGGTCCGCCACCGGCGTGCGCGCCACCCGTGCCAATGGCCCTGCCCCACGCACCTTCGAGTCCGGCTCCACGCCCGACAAGCGCTCACTCAAGGTCGGGAAGCGCGCGAGCAACGCGTCGAAGCCCACCTTCCCATCCACTGCGCCGTCCTCCCAGAGGAACGCCAGCCCCACGCGCTCCGTACCCGCCGGCGTCACGTAGGCCTCCACACCCGAGGCGAAGTGCACCTCCACGTAGGCCGTCCACGGTCGGATGCGGAAGTGCCGCCTCAACCCGAAACGCCGCGAGCCCTCCGCGCTCAGCTCCAACCCCTCGGCCTTGCGCAGCGGCGAGCCCAGCCCATCCGCCGCCACCAGCACCCGCGCGTCCACCGGCCCCGCCGCCGTCTCCAACGACACGCCCTGCACCGTGCGCTGATACCCGAGCACCTGCGCGCGCTCGCGCAGCTCCACGCCCACCTCGCGCGCCCGCGTCACCAACGCCGACGCCAGCGCCACCCGCCGCACGCCCAGCCCTCCCGGCGCGGGCAGCAGCCCCTCCGCCGAGCTGCCATCCTCCTGCACGTAGCGGATGCCCATGAACGGCGCGCTCTCGCGCAGGTCCAGGTGCGTCAGCGCCCCCAATCGCTCCAGCGCCCCCAACCCCGAGGGCATGAGCCCCTCGCCACAGGCCTTGTCCGCGGGCACCGTCCCCCGCTCCAACACCACCGTGTTCAGCCCGCGCCGCGTGGCGGTGATGGCCACGGCGAGCCCCGCGGGCCCACCGCCCACCACGGCCACGTCGTAGGGCTTCACGGATCCTGCTCCGCCCGCACCATCGCCAGCGCGCTCTTCGCCATCTCCACCATCATCCCCACCGTCCCCATCCGCTTGGGCGCGGACAGCTCACCCGCGAGGAAGCGCCGCAGCGACTCGGCGCGCCGCAGCTTCCCGCTCGACGTGCGCGGCAGGGTCCCGGGCTCCAACATCCGCACCGTGTGCGGTCGCACGCCGGTGGCGGCCACCACGGCCGCGCGAATCTGCTCCTCCACGGCCTCGCTCGGCTCCGACCCCGCGCGCTCGGCCAGGATGAGCAGCGCCTCGTCCTCGCTGCCCTCGGGCGTGAAGCCCAGCGCCACCGCGCAGCCCGTGCGCACGCCGTCCACCGCGCTCAGCGGCTCCTCGAAGGCCTGGGGCGCGTGGTTCGCGCCTCGGATGATGACCACGTCCTTGGCTCGGCCCGTCAGGTACAGCTCGCCGTCCTCGAGGAAGCCCAGGTCTCCTGTGTCCAGCCAGCCGTCCGCCGTGAGCGTGCGCGCCGTCGCCGCCGCGTCCTCGAAGTAGCCCGCCATCACCGACGGCCCCCGCGCGAAGACCCGTCCCGCGCGCCCATCCGGCAGCACGCCGCCGTCACCGTCGCGGATCTCCACCTCGAAGCCCGCCACGGGACTCCCCACGCTGACGAGTCCTCGTGCGCCCGCCTCCACCCGCCCCTCTCGCGCCAGCACACCGGGGTCCACGTTCAGCACGCGCGGGCCCCGGCCCTCGGGCGGGAACGTGACGGCGAGCGACGCCTCGGACAGCCCATACACCGGCCGCATGGAGCGGGCCGAGAAGCCCCAGCGCTCGAAGCGCTCGGCGAAGCGGCGCAGCGTGTCCGCCGACACGGGCTCCGCGCCGTTGAGCGCGTGGCGCCAGCCCGAGAGGTCCATGCCCTCCATCTCCGCGTCCTTCACGCGCTTGAGACACAACCCATAGGCGAAGTTGGGCGCGGGAGAGATGAAGCCCCGGTGACGCGACAACGCGCGCAGCCACAGCGCGGGCCGCGCGAGGAACACCTCGGGCGGCAACAACACCAGGTTGCCCGGGTAGTACAGCGCCGACAGCAGACAGCCGATGAGCCCCATGTCGTGGTACAGCGGCAGCCAGCTCACCCCCACCGGAGGCGTCCCCGGCGGCAGGGGCATGGCCAACTCCAGCGCGGCCACCTGGGCCATGAGCGCGTGCTGCGTCAGCGCCACCGGCTTGGGGTCCACCGTCGAGCCCGACGAGAACTGGACGAGGCCCAGGGACTCGGGACGCACGGCCACCTCGCGCTCGTCCTCGCCCCGCAGCACCTCGTCCACCGTGAGGCACCCGCTCCGAGGCCGCGCCTTCTCCACGCTCGGCCCCAAGAGCAAACGCACCCGCGAGTCCGTCAGCACCAGGCACGCGCCCGTCACCTGGAGCATGCGCGAGGTGGCCCGGTGGTACTCCTCCAGCCGCCCCAGCCGCACCGGCGGATAGAGCGGCACCGGCACCGCGCCCGCGAGCAGGGAGCCGAAGTACGCATCCATGAAGGCCAGCGACGTCGGCAGCAGGAGCGCCACGCGCTCGCCCTCCTTCACCCCCAGCCGCCCCAACCCCGCGGCGACCCGGCGCGCGCGGCGGTACACCTCCGCCCAGGACACCCGGCTCTCGCGCTCGGCCGAGTCCACGAAGGTCAACCCCAGCGACGTCCTGGCCGCCGCGGCCAGCGCCGCGTTCACCGTGGGGAACCTCGGCTCGGGCAGCGCGGGGCCTTTCATGGACGGACCTCCGTCGTGCTTTGCGCGGCGCGCTCCGCCACCAACCGCATCAGGTCCTCCACCGTCTTCACGCCCTCCGCGTCCTCCTCCGACAGCCGCACGCGGAAGCGATTCTCCAAGCCCACCGCCAGCACCGTCAGGCCCAGGCTGTCCAACTGAAGGTCCATCAAGAGGTCATGCCGCGGCTCCACCTCGCCCTTCCACTCCAGCTCCTCGAGGGCGATGCGGCGTATCTCCGCCAGCACCTGCTGCGACACGGGCTCAACCACGACGAACCTCCGGAATGAAGCGGGGGCGCCGGGAGAATTCTCGCGCATACGCGGCGCCCAGCGCCTGCTCCTCCGCGCGGATGCGCACGAGGAGCAGCAACAGGTTGCCCAGGGAAAACACCAGGGCCGTGACCCAGGCCCCGTGAATCAACGGCACACACAACAACTCCAGCACCACCGCCACGTAGTTGGGATGGCGCAAGTAGCGGTACGGCCCACCCGTCACCGGCGGCAGGTCCGGCACCACGATGATGCGCGAGTTCCACCGCTCGCCCAGCGTGGCGATGGCCCAGTAGCGCAGCGCCTGCGCCGCCACCGCGCCCGCGAGCGCCACCACGCTCGCCCAGCCGAGGAAGGGCCGCTCCCCGAGCACCACCTCCACCGCGCACGCCACCAGGAAGCAGGTGTGGAAGGCCACCATCACCCGGTAGTGACCCTGGCCGGTCTCCACCCCGCCGCGCGCGAACGCCCGCGCCGCGTTGCGCTTCGAGAGCACCAGCTCCACGACGCGCTCCGCCACGAGCAGCGTCAGGAACCCCAGATAGAGCCAGGTCGTCGATATCACCATCGCAGCAGCACCATTTCCGAACAGAAGCCGGGCCCCATCGCCATCACCACGCCCCAGTCCCCGGGCCGCGCCCCAGCCGTGCGCAGCGTTTCATCCAGCACGAAGAGCACGGACGCACTGGACAGGTTGCCCACCTCTCGCAGCGACGCCCAGGAACGCTCCAGCGTCCCAGGCGCCAGCTCCAGCGACGTCTCGAACGCCTCCAACACCTTGGGCCCGCCCGTGTGCGCCACCCAGTGCCGCACGTCAGAGCGCTTCAGGCCGTGCGCCGCGAGGAAGTCATCCACGTTGCCCCGGATGCGGTCCTTCACGAGCTGCGGCACCTTGGCGGACAGCACCACCTTGAAGCCCGAGTCCACCACGTCCCAACCCATGACGCGCTCGGTGTCTGGGTAGAAGACGGAGCGCGAGGCCACCACGCGCGGCCCTGTCCTCCCCGCGCGCGCGCCCCGCAGCACCGCGCACGCGGCGCCGTCGCCAAACAATCCGGACGCGATGATGTTGGGGATGGACAGGTCCTCGCGCTGCAACGTCAGCGAGCACAACTCCGTGGCGACGACGAGCGCGGTGTGCTCTGGGAACGCGCGAAGGTAATCCGCCGCGCGCGCCAGGCCCGCCGCGCCCGCCACGCAGCCCAGGCCGAAGATGGGGGTGCGCTTGACGTCGCTGCGCAGCGGCAGCCGGTTGACCAGCCGCGCATCGATGCTCGGCGTGGCAATGCCCGTCACCGTGACGAAGAAGACGTGGTCCACCTCGGTGGGCTTCAAGCCGACGGCGTCCAGCGCGCGCCGCACCACCTCCTCGCTCAGGTCCGTGGCGACTCGAATCCACGCGTCGTTGCGCTGCTGAAAGGTGACGAGTGGCCGGTATTCCTCCAACGGCAGCGCCAGATGGCGGCCCCCCACCTGCACCGCGCGGTGCAGCTCCTCCAGCCGCTCGAGGTTGTAGTGGCGCGTGGCCCACACCTCGCGGAACGTGGCGATGAGCTGCTCCTGCGTGGCGTAGTGCGGAGGAAGTGCCCGCCCCACGGCATGGACGAAGGGCGCGGTGTCCTGGCCGGATGCACTGTGCATGAAGTTCCTGAATCCCCTTCGGCGGTCGTACCCTGACGCTTACCTGGCGAGAGCATCCGCGCGCGGGGCGTCTGGTGTCGATTGCTCGGACCCTGACGCCCGAGGGGGCCCAGTGTTGCACGGATGACGTACGAGTCCGCGCCCAAGTGCACCGCGCTCGGATGCGAGCCCCGGGTCCCCGTCTACCGGGCGGGACCGATGGGGCAGGGCCCCGGCGAGCGGAAGGACAGCGCCCACAGCTCGCGCCCCGACACGCCGTCATCCGCCGAGAAGTACAGCGCCCAGCCCGAGCGCACGAAGCCGCTCGGCGACGACGACGCGGGCCCCGGCGCCACGTCATCCAACGCCGTGGCCTGCGCCGTGCTCGCCTCGAACATCCACGCTTCGCGCCCGCGCCCCGTCGTGTCCGCGCTGAAGAACAGTCGCCCCGCATGGCCAGACAGGCTGTCCGGCGCGGAGCCCACGGGGCCGGGTTGGATGTCCTGCACGAGCACCGTGCCGTTGGGCGTGCCATCGGTGCGCCACAGCTCGCGGCCGTGCGCGCCGTCATCCGCGCTGAAGTAGAGCTTGCCGTCCAACGTGGCCAGCCCGCGCGGCGAGGCATCCTCCTTGCCCGGCAGGATGTCCTTCACGAGCACCGTGCCGCGCGAGGTGCCATCGCTCCGCCACAGCTCGTCGCCCGCGTAGCCCGCCTCGTAGGGGCCCACGCCCGAGGCGAAGTAGAGCTTCCCCGCGAAGGCGATGAGGTCATGCGGCTTGTCGGGGAACATCCGCAGGCCCCGCGTCCCCGCGGGTGAGCCGTTCGTGACGAAGAGGCTCCACTCCGACTCGTCGTTGTTATGCAGGAAGTAGAGCAGCTCCCCCACCGGCGTCATCGCTTCGATGGAGTTGTCCCCGACGACCTCCATCACCACGACGAGTCCGCCCGGCGTCCCGTCCAGCCGCGCCAGCCGCAGGGTGTCCCCGTTGTGGCCCGAGTAGCCATACTGCACGTAGAGGAAGCTGCCCGTCGCCGCGAGCTGAAGGCCATAGCACTCGCCGCCGTCGGGGATGAGGCCCGTCACGCGGGCGGTCCCCTCGCTGGAGCCATCGGTGCGCCACAGCTCGCGGCCAGCTCCCGCGGAGTCGGCGGTGAAGTACAGCCGGCCCTGGAACACCGTCAGCGCATCGGGGTCCGAGCCCAGCACGCCCGGGCGCAGGTCCACCACCGACTGGGTGCCCGCCGAGGAGCCATCGGTCTTCCACAGCTCGCGGCCATGCACGCCGTCATCCGCCACGAAGAAGACGGTGTCCCCCAGGCGCGTGAAGGACGTGGGGTCCGAGCCCGACTGGCCGCCTCGGATGTCGCGCAAGAGGCGCGTGTCTCGGCCCGTGCTGGACCAGGGCTCGCGGCCGTGCCGCCCGTCGTCCGAGGAGAACACGAGCCCCGCGGAGCCGTGCAGGAACCCCCGTGGATCCGAGCTGCCGCGGCCCGGGCGGATGTCCTTCGTCCGCTTCGCGACGATGCCGCAGGATGGCGGCACCTCGGTCGCCTCCTCCTCGCGCAGGGACGGCATCGGCCCCGCGAGCAGGCGGTCGTCGTCGGTCGCGCCCCCACAGGCTCCGAGCCACAGCATCGACACCAGGAGGCACGCCGCCCTTCGGCTCCTTGCACCCATGCCCTTCGCTCCTCCCGCGCGGGCCGGCACGCCGGGACCGCACCTGGACAGGGCAAGGTGCTCAGCACTCCGGGAGACTCCAAGCCGCGCGCGGGTCGGACACGAGCGTCCAGCCGCAACCGTCACCCGCGGCGGAGGGAGCGAGCGTCAGTCGAAGCGATAGTTCTTGGGCACCACGACGATGCCGTTGTCCGTGACGGTGAAGCCGCGCGCCCGGTCCTGCACGACGTCGAAGCCCACCTTCGTGTCGGGCGGCACACGCACGCCCTTGTCGATGATGGCGTTCTTCACCTGCGCGTGCCGGCCGATGTCCACCTCGTCGAAGATGACCGAGCGCTCCACGCTCGCGTAGCTGTTCACCCGCGCGCGGCGGAACAGGATGCTGTTGCGCACCACGCCGCCGGAGATGATGCAGCCACCGGCCACCATGGAGTTGAGCGCGCGGCCCACCCGGTCCCCGGACTCGTGCACGAACTTGGCGGGCGGGCTGTACTCGCTCGCGCTGCGCAGCGGCCAGTCCGGGTTGAAGATGTCGAACTCGGGGTTGACCGACACCAGGTCCATGGAGGCCTCGTGGTAGGCCTCCAGCGTCCCCACGTCGCGCCAGTAGGTGTTGGGCGCGGTCTGGCCGGGGATGGGGTTGCGGTGAAAGTCGTAGGTCTGGATGTGGTAGCCGTCGCGCAGCGCGCGCGGCAGCACGTCCTTGCCGAAGTCGTGCGCCGAGCCCTCCGAGCGCGCGTCCAGCTCCAGCAGCTCCGCGAGCACCTTCGCGCGGAAGATGTAGTTGCCCATGCTGGCCAGCGCCATGTCCGGGCGGCCGGGCATGGGGCGCGGGTCCTTGGGCTTCTCGTGGAACTCGGTGACGCGGCCGCGCTCGTCCACCTGCATGACGCCGAAGCGGTGCGCGTCCGCCAGCGGCGTGGGGTACGCCGCGATGGTGATGTCCGCGCGCTGGGACTCATGCAGCTCCAGCATGTGGGCCACATTCATCTTGTAGATGTGGTCCCCGGAGAAGATGGCCACGTGATCCGGCCGGTGATTCTCCAGCAAGTGCATGTTCTGGTAGATGGCGTCGGCCGTGCCTCGGTACCAGACGGGCCCCAGCTCCTCGAAGCGGTACATCTGCGCCGGCACCAGCGTGATGAAGTAGTCCGACAGCAGCACCGAGCCGAACCGCCATCCGCGCTGGATGTGCTCCGTGAGCGACTGCGCACGGAACTGCGTCAGCACGTAGATGGAGAAGATGCCCGAGTTGATGAAGTTGTTGAGGGCGAAGTCGATGATGCGGAACTTCGACCCGAAGGGAACCGCCGGCTTCGAGCGCTTGAGCGTCAGTGGCGCCAGCCGTGTTCCCTGCCCGCCCGCAAGAACCATCCCAAGGATGCGCATCCCCATACCGATGTCTCCCTCACCTGGAGCCAGTATAGGGCCCTCGCGCAGGGGCGCTCGTTTCCCGTCACGGCCCGGCGCCCCTGGCCGCGTGCGTCAGGCGCCCGGCCGCCACGGCTCGCCGGTGATGGCGAGGATGAAGGGCAGCTTCAAGAGCAGGCCCACCTGCGCGCTCGGTTGGAAGTTGCGCGTGTTCGCGTTGTAGGTGGAGATGTAGCTGACGTAGGCGGCCACGTAGCCCACCGTCAGCATGCCTCGGACCTGGAAGCCGCCGCCCACCCGCCCGTCGCGCAGCTCTCCGGTGAGCCCCAGGTCCACTCCCACCGGCCCCCACCCAATCTCCGGCCCGATGCTCATCCGCGTGGCCTGGTTCGGGAACGTGTGCGTCAGGTCCACGTAGCCGCCCACCCAGAAGAGGTTGCGCGACTCGAGCTGCACCACGCTCGCCTCCAGGCCGACCATCGGGTACAGGTCGCCCCGCAGGAAGCCCTCCTCCCCGTCGCCGGTGGGCAATCCCTCGTAGGCCAGGTTCAGTCCCAGGGACAGGTAGCGGCCGTCATACGGCGCCGTCGCGAGCTGCGGCCCGATGCCCCCGCCGCGGCTTCTTCCGGACGCATCGGCCTCCCGAGGCGCGAGGCCCAGGAGAAGTCCTACGACGAGCCATGCCCACGCGGCGCGCGGGGACCGAGTACACACCCAAGTCAAGGGAGAACCCATCCCGACATGATTGCGCTCGAAGCCCGCCGCGCGCCAGCGCGACGCATGGCGACCTGCCCTCAGCGCAGCCGGCGGCACGCGGCGGTCTTCACCGCCAGGTGCACCCGCATCCCCTTCGTCAGCCCGAGCTCGTCAACGGAGACCTGGGTAAGCCGCACCACCCAGCGGTGTCCCGCCACCTCCACCGAGGCCGCGCACCCGCCCGGCCCCGCGGGCTCCAGCGCCGCCACCACGCCCGCCATCACGTTGCGCGCGGAGACACCCACCAGGGGCCCCGTGGACAGGAGGATGTCCTCGGCGGGGACCGCATAGGCCGCGCGCGCGCCTGTCACCACCCCAGGCCCGTCCGGCACCCACAGCGCCAGCTCCGGCGTCACCCGCAGCCGGGGGCCGTGGCCGTCGGGGCGCTCGAGCACGCCCTCCAGGATGTTCTCCTCCGCGTCGCCCTCCGCCGCGAGCACGCCGCGCGCGGCCGAGCCCAGCACCGCGTCCGCCGGGCCCAGCGCGAGCGCCCGGCCGCCGTCCAGCAGCAGCGCCTCCCGCGCCAGCGCGCGCGCCTCGCCGAGCTGATGCGTGACGTAGAGCATGGGAACGCGCGCCTCATCGCGCACGCGCAGCAGGTACGGCAGCACGCGCTCCTTCAGCGCCACGTCCAGCGCGGCCAGGGGCTCATCCAGGAGCAAGAGGTCGGGCGCGCTCGCGAGCGCCCGCGCCAGGGCCACGCGCTGCTTCTCTCCTCCGGACAACGTGGCGGGATAGCGGCGCAGCAGCGGCTCCAGCTCCAGCAGGGCCAGCGCCTCGTCCACGCGCGCGCCCCGGCCACCGCGCGCGCCGAAGCGCACGTTCTGCTCCACGGAGAGGTGAGGGAAGAGCAGCGCGTCCTGCGGCACGTAGCCCATGCGCCGCGCCTCGGGGGGCAGGTCCACCCGCGCCGCGCTGTCCAGCAGCACCCGCCCACCCACCACCACCCGCCCCCGCGCGCCGCGACGCAGCCCGGCCAGCACCTCCAGCAGCGACGTCTTCCCCGAGCCCGAGCGCCCCATCACCGCCACCGACGCCGAGGCGAAGCGCGCATCGACCTCCAGCGGGAAGCGCGCCAGCGGCAGGCGGAACGACAGCGCCATCATGCGCGCACCCGCGCGCCGCGACGCCGCGACACGGCCTCGGCCACGTACATCGCGCCGAACGCGAGCAGCGCCGCCACGCCCGCCAACGTCAGCGCCTCGCCATCGCGCCCCATCTGCGTCCGCTGGAAGATGGCCAGCGACAACGTCTGCGTGCGCCCGGGGATGTTGCCCGCCACCAGCACCGTGGCGCCGAACTCACCGAGCGCGCGAGAGAACGCGAACAGCGTTCCGGTCAGCACGCCGCGCCAGGCGAGCGGCAGCGTGACGCGGAAGAACGCCCGCGCGCGCGTGTCCCCCAGCGTGCGCGCCACCGCCACCAACCGAGGGTCCACCTCCTCGAAGCCCGCGCGCGCCGAGCGCACCAGCAACGGGAACGCCATCACCGCGCCCGCCAGCACCACCGCCTTGGGCGTGAAGACGACGTCCACCCCCAGGCCATCCAGCAGTCTGCCCAACGGCGCATCGCGCGCGAGCACCTCCAAGAGCACCAGCCCCACGGCCGTGGGCGGCAACACGAGCGGCAAGGCCAGCACCGTCTCCACCACGCCCTTGCCTGGGCCCCGCCACCGCGCCAGCGCGTACGCCGCCGCCACGCCGGGCGGCAGGATGAGCACGGTCGCGAGCGCGGCCACCGTCAGCGTGAACAGCACGAGCCCGGGCAGGCCCTCCGTCACGGCGACGACTTCCTCGCGCCACCCAGCACGACGAAGCCCAGGCGCGCGAACACCCGACGCGCGGGCTCCGTCTGCAGGAAGCGCACGAACGCGAGCCCCGCCTCCGGGCCCTTGCCCCCCGTCAGCGCCGCCACCGGGTACACGATGGCAGGCGTGTCCGCTTCCGGGACCGCGAAGGCCACGCGCACCTTCTTGGAGAGCGACGCGTCCGTCGCGTACACCACGCCCGCGTCCACCCGGCCCGCCTCCACCGCGGCCAGCGCGGCGCGCACATCGAGCGCGGGGATGACGCGAGGCTCCACCGCCCGCCACGCCCCCACCTTCTCCAGCCACGCTTTCGCGTACACTCCGGCGGGCACGCTGGTGGGGTCCGCCAGCACCACCCGAGACAAGCCCGCCAGGTCGGCCGCCGAGCGAGGCGCCGCGGCCTTCGCGTCCGCCGGCACCACCACCACCAACCGATTGGAGAGCAGGTCCACGCGAGCCCCCGCCCGCACGAGCCCCGCCTTCTGCACGGACTCCAGCTTCGCCACGTCCGCGGAGAGGAAGGCATCCGCCGGAGCACCCGCCACAATCTGACGCGACAGGTCGCCCGACCCACCGAATGAGAAGGCGACCTCGTGCCCCGTCGCCCGAGTGAAGGCAGGGGCCAGCTCCTGGAGCGCGTCCTGCGTGCTGGCCGCGGCGAACACGAGCGCCCGCTCCGCTCGGGCGGGCAGCGTCACCAAGACCATCAGCGACACGAGCAGCAGGGCGCGCATGAGAAGCTCCTCATTCTTAGGATTCGAGCAGGCGTTCGGAGGAAATCCGGGCGCATTCTGCCCCCACTCACCAACTGGCGGACAACGGCGGGTTGACCCGCCCGGTGCCGGCCGCTAAGGCATACTCCGTGTCACGGAATACATACAAAGAGGAAGACGAGCCCGGCGGCGACATCCTGCGACTGCAGCAGCTGATGTTCTCGCTCGGCAGACGCCGCTCACTCCGTGACCCCATCGCCGCCACGTGCGAACAACTCCAGTTCACCGCGCCGCAGGTCCACGCGCTGCTGTGGCTGGGACTGGACGGCGCGCTGACCATGGGTGAGCTGGCTCGGCGGCTCGGCGTCACGGAGAAGACGGTGACGGGCGTGGTCGACCGGCTGGAGCGCGAGGGCCAGATGCAGCGCGAGCGCAGCGCCTCCGACCGCCGCATCGTGCTCTGCCGGCTGACGCAGCAGGGGCAGCAGACCTATCAGCGGCTCGACCGCTTCATCCACCAGGCCATGGGCATGTTCCTGGGCATGCTCGACATGAGCGACCGCAAGGCGCTCTTCCGCATCCTGGAGAAGGTGCTGCGCCGGCTGGACGCGCAGGCGCTCGGTCCGGTGGCCAGCTCGCGCTCGGCCAGCTAGTCGCGGGGTGACTCGGGCGCGCGCGCCAGCAACACACGCGGATGCAAGAGCAGCGCGATGGCCTCGCGCACGGTCCAGTACACGCGGTCCACCAGCGCCACGTTGCGCTCGGTGAGCAGCGCCGGGCTCGTGGCCACCTCCAGCCCCGCCAGCCGGAAGTACTGCCGCGCGCGCAGCAGGTGATACGGATCCGACACCACCACCACGCGCTTCGCGCCGAATGCCCGCAGCAACTCAGCGCTGTGGCGCGCGTTCTGCTCGGTGGAGTGGCTCTCCTCCTCCAGCGTGATGGCCTCGGAGGGCACGCCCATCCGCATGGCGAGCGCCGCCATCACCCGCGCCTCCGACGGCGGGTTCACCCCCACGCCCCCTGAGAAGACGAAGCGCGGCGCCACGCCTTGCCGGTACAGCTCCACGGCCTTCTCCACGCGGGCCTGGAGCGGCCCCGAGGCGACGCCGCCAGGCAGCACCCGCGCGCCCAGCACCACCAGCGCGTCCGCGGGCTCGGCGCGCTCGCGCTGGCCGAAGCGATCCACCCACCACGCCAGCCCGAAGACGCCGCACGTCAGCACGCCCACGAGGGCGAGCAACCAGCGCGGGACAGGGCCTGTCTTGGGACGCAGGGCAAGAGGACGCACCCGCCGCACGCTAGCGTCGCGCACGGCGGGCGGCGAGCCTCATCCCCGCATCACGGCGACAGCCCGACGATGAACAGGTCCCGCCAGCCGCCCAGCGGCGCCGGCAGCGAGCGCGACCCGAAGTTCACCGCGTTGAGCGTGGCGCCCATCGCGGTGACCTCGCCCGTGAGCGAGGTGGTCACGAAGAAGCGATCCATGTGGGTGTCCACGGTGGGCATCGCGTCCTGCGAGAAGCCCCGCACCCACTCCAGCCCGCCCTCCTCGCGGTCGTAGCGCGCGATGAAGATGTTGCGCTGGCTGCCAACCGCGCCCGGCATCGGGCCGGTGCCCAGGTCATCCCCGTTCTCGTAGCGCCCGATGATGACCGCGCCCTCGCCGGACGTCAGGTTGACGTCGAGCGCGGAGTAGCCCATCTGCCGCGACCAGCGCTCCTCGCCGTCGCGGTTGTAGGCCAGCAGGAAGCCGTCGCTGTGTCCCGAGCCCGGCACGTAGTGCTTGCCCGCGAACGTGTAGTCCTGCATCGCGTAGCCCGTCACCAGCACGCGGTTGCCACGCAAGGCCATGCCCGTGGTGACGGCATAGCGCGTGGGCAATTCGCGCTCCCACTCCAGGGTGCCATCCGGAGCGAGGCGCTGGAGGAAGGGCACGAAGTGCGTCTCCCCCGGCGCCGGCACCCGCAGGAAGCCGGAGAAATAGACCGTGCCATTGGCATCCACCGCAGCGCCCGTGCCGTCGCTCGGGCGAGACTCCACCCGGCTCCAGCGCGGCGCTCCATCCGAGGTGTAGCTCATCACCACCGCGACGCGCCCCTCGGAGGCCAGCGCGGGAGGCTGCCCCACCGCGGTCTCCAGCGTGCCGGCGATGGCCACGTTGCCCTGCCGGTCCGTGGAGATCCGCAGGCCCGTGAAGGCCCCGGGCGCCAGGGACTGGATGCTGCGCGCCCAGCGCGACTCGCCGTCCGCATCGAGCTTCATCAAGAAGTACCCGGACAGCTCCAGCCCCGGGGAGGCCGCGCCAGTGCCCGTGCCCCACGCCACCGCGTTGCCCTCCCAGTCCACGGAGAGCGCGGTGACCTTGCCCTCGAAGCGGCGCGACCACTGCCGCTCACCAGACTTCGAGTACTTCGTGATGAAGAAGCCACTGACCACCGGCTCGGAGATGACGCCCGAGGCATCCTCCAGCCCGCCATACGAGACGTTGGTGGCCACCAGCAGGTTGCCGCTCTTGTCATACGCCACGCCCGCGGCCTGCTCCTTCCCCGCGCCGCGCTGGACCTGAAGCCACAGCGGCTCCCCCGCGGGCATCGCCGGCGCGACCGCACCGCTCGCGCTTCCATCCTCGCCCACCCGCAGCGGCGCCACCTCCGACGCGGGCTCACCTCCCGGGGCGCCCTCTCCCGCCGCCACCGCCCCGCCACACCCCATCCCCACCAAAGCCAGACACGCACCCCAACCCCAACCCCTGCGAAACATCACCGCGAATCCCCCCATCTCGAGTCTGACTCGCATTTCATGCGAGCGACTCTGGCAACGCACGATGGAGACGGTCGCTCCCCTGGACGACGCGCCCGTGCGTCGCACCCAGCGGTTCACCGTCACACACGGCGTGGACAGCGAGCGGGCGACCAACCCACGCCGCCACGAGATTCGACCCGCCGACAGGTTCAGCGCAGAATGGCACCCCCGAAGCACCCGCACCCCGGAGTGGAGGCCCCCGGATGGAAGTCAAAGGCGTCGCGTTCCTGGCCCGGCAGATGATGGCCGTGCAGTCTTTCGGCGAGGAGTCCTGGCGCGCCTTCCTCGCGGACTGCGCGAAGCGAGACCCCGTCTTCACCCAGCCCGTCATGCCCGTGACGCGCCTGCCGGTGGACGCCTTCCTGCGCCTCAACGAGGCCCTCCTCCAGCGCTTCTACGGCGGCGACCCCAAGGCCTACTGGCAGTTCGGCGTGAAGTCCGCCGACTACGCGCTCAGCCAGGGCCAGCTCAAGACGATGTTCGGCCCGGGCGACTACCGCCGCTTCCTCCTCTTCACCCCTGGAATCTGGAAGGGCTACTTCACCGCAGGCGAGTTGCAGGTGCAACTGGGTGACGGCTACGCGGAGATCCAGATCACCCGCGTTCCCAAGCCCCACGTCTACTTCGAGCTGTCGGTGATGGGGTTCGCGGCCGGAGGGCTCTCGTTCCTCGGCGCGAAGACGACGCAGCACCAGGTCATCAAGGGCTTCACCCAGGGCGACTCGGACGTCGTCTATCGCTTCAGCGTGACCTGAGGCCGCGCGACAGAGGGCGGAACGCGGCCGTGCGCCACGGTCCGCCCCCTGGACCTGCTCAGCTCACTTCGCGGCGCGACGGCGACGCAGCCCCGCCAGCGCCAGCACGGCGCCCATCAGCGGCGCCGCGCCCGTGGCCGAGCAGCCACCGTCCTTCTCCTCGACCGGATCCGTGCCGCCCGTCACCTGCACGTCCAGCGTCGTGAGGGCGGAGGAGTCTCCGGTGGACGCGTTGTTGTCATTCGTCGAGTTGCCCGCGCCGAAGAGCCGCACGGTGCCGTTGGTGGACGGCGCCACCATCGTGAACTCGAAGCGCGCCACGCCATCCTTGAAGGCCAGCGGGGCCGTGTGGGTCACCTCGTCGCCCGCCTTCTTCACGCCCGCGCCCGCGGTGAGCGCCGCGCCCGCTACGTTGGTCGCCACGTTCATGCCCGCCTTCACCCCGGGCCCGCCGCGGACGATGAGCGCGTAGTTCCCCGTCTGCCCCGCCACGAGCGCCGAGGGGCCCTCCAACGTCACCGTGGGCACCTGTCCGCCCGTGTGGCACTCGACGCAGCTGGCGCCCTGCTTGCCACTGCGACCGGTGATGCCCGCCTTGTTCGCGTGCGCGACACCAGCCACCAGACTCAGCCCCAGCGCGCCCACCACTCCGAGTGACGGAAGAAACGACCGCATGCAGCCTCCTGAAGGATTCCCGGGAAATAGCGAAGAACAGCGCTCGCTTCATAGCCGGCGTCCCGGGCGCGCGCATGCTCGAACCCTCGGCGTGAGGGTTCACGCCCGAAGAAGGCGCCCGCGTCGCGGGGACGTGACGGGGTCTGCCACGTCCCGCCACCGGCCCGTGCCACCCGCGCGACGAACGCCCGCGGCCTCCCCGCCCCCGCCCCAGGTCCAGGCCGGGTCCGGGCGGAACCTGAGCGCCTGGGGCGGGGAATTCTCGTCGCCCCGGATTCCTTGTTCGTAGGTGCCCGGAATCTCAAGCCTGGGCCCCGCCGGGCGGGGTTCTCGGGGGCGACAGGCCGGGCGCCGTGGGCGTTGATTTCCGGGAGGGCCCGGCGTAGCAACGCCCCCTCTCAATTCCTTTCCAGAAGGTGCCGTCACATGGCCGAGAAGCTCACGCCCCGCGAGAAGGGCTTTTCCGAGTGGTACGTCGACCTGGTCCAGAAGGCGAAGCTGGCTGACTACTCGGACGTGAAGGGCTGCATGGTCATCCGGCCCAACGGCTACGCGCTGTGGGAGAACATGCAGCGGGTCCTGGACAAGATGTTCAAGGACCTGGGCCACCGCAACGCCTACTTCCCGCTGCTCATCCCCGAGAGCTACCTGAAGAAGGAAGCGGAGCACGTCGAGGGCTTCAACCCGCAGCTCGCCGTCGTCACGCACGCGGGCGGCCAGAAGCTGGAGGAGCCCTACGTCATCCGGCCCACGTCGGAGACCATCATCAACCGCAGCTTCTCCAAGTGGATCCAGAGCTACCGGGACCTGCCCCTGCTGATCAACCAGTGGGCCAACGTGATGCGCTGGGAGATGCGCACGCGCCTGTTCCTGCGCACCACCGAGTTCCTCTGGCAGGAAGGCCACACCTGTCACGAGACCGAAGCGGACGCGGAGAAGGAGACGCTCCAGATGCTGGAGGTCTACCGGACGTTCGCCGAGGACTACATGGCCATGCCGGTGATGCCGGGCCGCAAGTCGGAGTCGGAGAAGTTCGCCGGCGCGCTGCGCACCTACAGCATCGAGGCGATGATGCAGGACAAGAAGGCGCTCCAGGCCGGCACCAGCCACAACCTGGGCCAGAACTTCGCCAAGGCCTTCGACACGATGTTCCAGGGCCGCGACGGACAGCAGCACTACGTGTGGCAGACCTCGTGGGGTTCCTCCACGCGCCTCATCGGTGGCCTCATCCTCACGCACTCGGATGACGCGGGCCTCGTCGTGCCGCCCAAGCTGGCCGCCACGCACGCGGTCATCATCCCCATCGCCGGCAAGGCCAGCGACGCGGAGAAGGCCCAGGTCATGGAGAAGAGCCACGCGCTCGCCGCGGACCTGCGCAAGGCGGGCCTGGGCGTGCTGGTGGACGACGACGACACCAAGAGCCCGGGCTTCAAGTACAACGAGCACGAGCTGACGGGCGTGTGCCTGCGCATCGAGCTGGGCCCCAAGGACCTCGCCAAGAACTCGTGCGTGATGGTCCGCCGCGACCTGCGCCAGAAGGAGTTCGTCTCGCTGGACGAGGCGGTGGCCAAGGCGCAGGCCATGCTGGACCAGATGCAGAAGGACCTGTTCACCAAGGCGAAGGCCTTCCGCGACTCGCACACCTTCGAGGTCAACTCCTACGAGGAGATGAAGGAGAAGGCGGACGCGGGCTTCCTCCTGGCGCACTGGAACGGCGACCCGAAGGTGGAGGCGCGCATCAAGGAGGAGACGGGCCTGACCACGCGCTGCCGTCCCTTCAGCGTCAAGCAGGAGCCGGGCAAGTGCGTGTTCACCGGCGAGGACTCGCCGGGCCGCATCGTGTTCTCCAAGGCGTACTGAGCCGCGCGCGGCGGGAGAGGGGCGCGCTGAGTCCCCTCTCCGCCGTCAGTGGACGTGGAACGGCGTCTGCCGCTCGAACTCGCGGTTGGCCATGCCGATGACGGAATAGGCGGGGGACTGAAGCGGTGGCATGCGCCGGAGGATGCGGCGCTGGAACGTGTGGTAGCCACCGACGAACTTCCCCCCATTCCACACGCGCAGCAGGTTCGCGGTGAAGAGGCCGTTGAAGGTGCCGTCGCTGGAGAGCTGGTTGTCCTGGCATCCGGAGATGAGCAGCACGGTGGCCTTGAGGTTCGCGCGCGGATCCTCGCGAGGCAGCCGCTTCATGATGTCGTCGTACATCTGCTTGTTGTCGCGGTACGTGCGGTTCTCGATGCCCGACGGCATGTCCTTGAAGCGCCGCTGTGCGGCCTCCGTCGTCTGCACCGCGTCCGCGAGCAACTCCAGGCTCCCGCTGGTGCGCAGCGCCGCGTAGGCCACCCGGTTCACCGAGCCGCTGTGACAGCTGTCCGACAGCATGAACACGCGCACGCCCGTCTTCATCTTCCCCAGCGCGACGTAGAGCTCATCATCGATGACCTCGCCGTCGTAGAGACACCACGTCTCGTCCAGGCCATCCGGCTCGTCGCCGTTGGTGTCGGGCAGCTGGCCGCCGTGCCCCGAGTACGTCAGCAACAGCAGGTCCCCCGACTCCAGCACCTTCGAGGCCTCGTCCAGCTCACCGAGCACGCTCGCCCGCGTGGCGTCTTGCGAGAGGAACGTGCGCACGCGGTCGAACTGCTGCGTCTTCGCGATGCTCGCCATGTCCTGCGCGTCCGCCTCGCAGGCGGCGAGCTGCCCGTCCCAGCCGGCATAGTGCCGAGGGTCCACGCCGTTCAGCCCGATGTTCACCGAGTAGCCTTGAGCCATGATGGGCACTCCTCCCGCCCTCACGGTGGACACGCGCGCGCGGCGTCATCACGCGGGGCCAATGGAGCCCCTCCTGGCCCCCGCGCTCAGCTCGCCGCGCGAAGGGTGCGCTTGCGCGGCAGGAAGGTGGCCACGGGCTCGGGCTTGCCCGCCACGGGCAGCGGCTCGGCGGCCTCGAAGTCGAAGGCGGCGGCGCAGCGCTCCCGCGTGGCTCCGGAGACGAGCACCGCGGCGCCCACCTTCTTGGTCAGCCCCTCGATGCGGCTGGCCAGGTTCACCGCGTCTCCGATGACGGTGTACTCGCGGCGCTGCTCGCTGCCCACCGCGCCCACCACCACGCGGCCGGTGTGCACGCCCACGCCGATGCGCAGCGGCACCTCGCCGCGCGCCTGTCGCTCGGCGTTGAGCGTCTCCAGCGCGTCCAGCATGGCCAGCGCGCACGCCACCGCCGCCTCGGGGTGGCCGGGCAAATCCAGCGGCGCGCCGAAGTACGCGAGGATGCCGTCGCCGATGAACTTGTCGAGCGTGCCGCCGTGGCGGAACACCACCTCCACCATGCGCGACAGGTACTCGTTGAGCAGCGCCACCACCTCGGGGCTCTCCATCCGGTCCGCCAGCGCGGTGAAGCCTCGGATGTCGGAGAAGAGCAACGTCACCTCGCGGTGCTCACCGGCCTCGGCCTCGGGCCCGCGCTCGGAGATGCGCCGCGCGACCTCGGGCGAGAAGAAGCGCCCCAGTCGCTCGCGCTGAAGCTCCTCGTTGGCCACGTCCGTCACCAGCCCGAGCACCTGACGGCTGATGAACGACGCCACCGCCGCGGCCAGGCACAGCACCAACACCATGCCCGCGAGGAACAAGTGCGGCGGCAGTCCAGCGTGCAGCGCGAGCACGACCTCCAGACAGATGGCCAGGAACGTGGCGCCGACGACGCCCACGCGCGACAGCGTCACCATGGCCACCAGCACGACGAGCACCGCGTACACGCCCAGCGTCAACAGCGCGGTGGGGACGGTGTTGGCCGAGCCCTCCATGGACAAGAACTGGAGGATGAAGACAGCGGGCATGTCGACCAGCGCCGTGCCCAGCGCGGGTTGACGGCCGAGCGCCGGATAGCGCCGCGCGCCAGCCCACAGCACGACGGCCACGCCCAGATAGACGAGCAGGACCGGCGTGGACACCCGCCAGTGGTCGAGCGTGCCCACGATGAGCCAGGCCGCCGCGCCCGCGATGCGGATGCGATGGAGCCACTCGCCCACGTCCGCGCGCCACGCATCCAGGCGTCGCTGAAGGGTGCCCTCGACCTGCGCGCGGGTCGCCATGGAAGCCAGACGCTAGCGCAGCGACCGGCCCGCCTCCAGGAACGCGCCGGAGTCTCGCCGCGCGGTCTGGACTATCTTCCGCGCGCATATGGCAAGCATCGGTCACGTGGCGGTGGGGTTGGCCCTGGGGAGACATGAAGCAGGGTCGGCGGGTTGGCGGCGGCGAGTGACCTTGATGGGGTTCCTCTCCCTGCTCGCCCTGCTGCCGGACGCGGACGTCATCGCCTTCGCGCTGCGCATCCCCTACGCGGCGACGTGGGGACATCGCGGCGCGTCCCACTCGTTCGCCTTCGCCGCGCTGCTGTCACTCGCGGTGGCGATTGCAGCGCGAGGACTGGGCGAGTCCGCCACGCGCTGGGGCTTCGTGTCCTTCCTCGCCCTCGCCAGTCATGGGGTGTTGGACTCGCTCACGGATGGAGGACTGGGGCCCGCGCTGCTGTGGCCCTTCACGAATGCGCGCATGTTCGCGCCCGTGCGGCCCCTGCCCGTGGCGCCCATCGGCGTGGGGATGCTGTCGCCTCGGGGCCTGTATGTGGCGACGGTGGAGTTCCTCGTCTTCCTCCCGTGCTGGGCCTACGCGCTGTGGCCTCGCACCCGTCCATCGCGAGCGTGAGCCATGCGCCTGTTCACCGCCGTCACCCTGGGAGCGGACGTCGAGGCACGCGCCACCGAGGGCATGCGTGCGCTGCGCGACCGCGCTCCTCGCGCGCGCTTCGTCCAGCCCGAGGGCCTGCACCTGACGCTGCTGTTCCTGGGTGACGTGCCGGAGTCGCGCCTGGACTCGCTGCGCGAGGCGCTGGAGCCCGTGGGCGTGATGCACGCGCCCTTCACGCTGTCCGTGGGCGGCGGTGGCTTCTTCGGGCCGCCCGCGCACCCGCGCGTGCTCTGGGCGGACGTGCGCGGAGACGTGACGGCGCTGAAGGCGCTCCAGGCCGAGGTGGCCCAGGCGCTCGAGCCGCTCGGCTTCACCTCGGACCACGCGGAGTACACCGCGCACCTCACGCTCGCGCGCACCCGCGAGCCTCGGGGAGATCCTGCCCTGGCGGACTGCGCGAGGGCCCTGGTGGGCAGCGACTGGGGCCATGCTCGCGTGGACGGGTTCGTCCTGTTCGAGAGCCGCAATGGCCAGTACGTGCCGCGCCTGGAGGTTCCGCTCATCGCGTGAGCCGCTGGCATCGAGGCTGCAGTTCCCCCACCCGGCGCGACGGAACGCGCGAAAGGACGAGTGCATGCGTTGGGGAGGAGTCTGGGGAATGTGGCTGGTGGCCCACGTCGCGGTCGCGGCGCCACAGCCCTCGCTGGAGTCGAAGCTGGAGACCGGAGACCTCGTCTTCCAGACCTCTCGGTCGAGCCAGTCCGAGTCCATCCAGCGGGCCACGCACAGCCCGCTGTCCCACGTCGGGCTGGTGGAGGTCACCTCCTCGGGCGTCTTCGTGGTGGAGGCGGTCCAACCCGTGAAGCGCACCCCGTTCGCGGCGTGGCGAGCACGGGGGGCAGAGGGACACATCCTCGTGCTGCGGCCCCAGGCGCTGGACGCGGCCCACCGTCAACGCGCTGTGACAGAAGCGAAGCGGCACCTGGGCAAGCCCTATGACGCGCGCTTCGGCTGGGGCGATGACGCGATGTATTGCTCGGAGCTGGTGCGCAAGGCGTACGCACGGGGCGCGGGCGTCGAGTACGGCCAGATGGAGCGGCTGGACTCACTCGACCTCGCGGATGTGAAGGCCGCCCTGTCGCGTCGCTACCGGGGACGCGTTCCAGCGAATCTGGAACTGGTGACACCCGTGAGTCTCTCGAAAGATGAGCGGATGGCTCGGGTGTTCTCGGATTTCCCAAGCCTTCCCTGAGTCATGAATCACCGAGGTGCGTGAGCGCGCGAACGACACACGAGCGCGGCTAGGATGGCTGCATGCAACGCATCTGGTGGATGGTCCCCCTGCTCGCGCTCGCCGCGTGCAAGGACGCGGGCTCGACCCGCGCGGTGAGAGCCACGGTCACGTACACGGGCTTCCTGCCCGGCTGCATCCGCGTGCTCGCGCGAGACACGGCCACGGGCGAGGAGCGCTCGACCACCGTGGCGGGCAAGGGGACGCGCGAGGAAGGCGGCTCGGTGGTGGTGGCCATCTTCCCGCCCGAGAAGTGGGGCAACGCGCTGGAGGTGGAGGCGCGCGCCTTCGAGGTGTCCTGCGACGCGAAGGCCGTGGTGCAGCGCACGAACTCCGTGACGCTGACGAAGGAGAGCGTCCCGGAGAAGGTCACCCTGGCGCTGGCCGCGACCGACTCGGACCATGACGGCTTCGTCAGCGAGCTGACGGGCGGCTCGGATTGCTCGGACGTCGATGATGCCATCCACCCTGGCGCCGCCGAGCGGTGCAATGGCGTGGACGATGATTGCAATCAATTGAAGGACGACGACCTGCGGCTCGGTGAAACCTGCACGGGCGTGGGTGGCTGCGGCGGCGTGCGCGCTTGCGGCACCCATGGCGAGGTCTTCTGCAACAGCCCCGCGCCGCGCCTGGCGTATCCCGACAAGGACCACGACTCGCACGGCGAGAAGGGCGCGGCGGCGCAGCCGTTCTGTGACGCCATCCCGTCGGACTTCGTGTCCGCGGTGGGCCATGAGAACGACGACTGCGATGACACGCTCGCCAGCAGGTATCCCGGCGCGACCGAGCTGTGTGACGGCGTGGACAACGACTGCAGCGGAAAAGCCGATGAGGCCTTCGAACTCGACACGGCCTGCACGCCCCAGCGCGACTGCGATGGTTTGTGGAAATGCGACGCCAACAAGGTGGGGCGCACCTGTGTGGCCCAGCGGCCCATCCCCACGTGGTACCTGGACGACGACGACGACACCTACGGCGACGACGCCATCAAGCAGCAAGCCTGCTCACAGCCTCCGCACTACGTGGCGCGCGGCAACGACTGCAACGACGGCAACCCCTTCACGAACCCCGGCGCGACCGAGCTGTGCGACGGCGAGGACAACGACTGCAGCGGGCAGAATGAGCCGAGCAGCGCCACCTGCTCCGGAACCAACTGGGTCTCCACCGTCGTGGGCTCCAATTCGCGCACCTGGTATCAGATTTCGCTCTGGGGCGACCACGGTGTCTGGGTCGCGGGGACGAGCAGCGGGCGCGCGGTGAAGACACCGGGCTCGACCACGTTCACCGTCCTGCCGGGGTCATGCAGCTCGGACCTGTACGCCGTCTGGGCAGACGACTCTGGGACGGCGTACCTCGGCGGAACGAATGGCACGCTCGTCACCCAGACCGCCACCAGCACGAGCTGCACGCCCCAGCAACCCACCGGCGTCGGTAGTTATGTGTATGGCCTGACGGGTGTCCCCTCGGCGTCGGGGCTCATGCTCTATGGCGTGGGCGGCGAGCAGGAGACCATCGACAACGGGCACCTGTTCACCTGGTCTCCCGCTTCGGGCGCCGCGGTCGGCGAGGGCATCGAGGACCAGGTCATGTATGACATTCACGCGTCCTCGCCGGACACCATCACCGCGGTGGGCGGTGGCCTGACCACGCCCGTCATCCGCCGGTATGACCGCGCGGCGAACGTATGGCGCCCCCAGACCATCACCGGCAGCAATACGGGCAACCGGCTGTACGCCATCTCTGTCGTCAACGAGCGGCTCGCCTACGCAGGCGGAAACAACGGCATGCTCCTCCAGTCGAATGGCGCCGCGTGGACGCGGGTCTCCGGCACCCCCTTCGGCTCGGAGCGCATCTATGGCATCCAGGCCTTCGGCGCGGGCTCCATCTACGTGGCGACGGACGCGGGGAGGATCTACCGCTACAACGGCAGCACCTGGACGCGCCTGCTCGATACCTCGGGAGCGCTGAAGTACATCCGAGGCACCAGCCCCGAGGACCTCTGGGCCACGGGCGACGGCGGGCGCATCTTCCACTGGCCCAAGTGAGGTTCAGCTCACGCGCCGAGCCACCACGAAGCGGCGCGTGAAGCGGAACGGCGTCCCTCGCGGATAGGCGGGGTACGCCTCGCGCAGTCGGGGGCGCAGTGCATCCAGGAACGCGGGGGACTCCTCGGGCCCCAGCGCCGCGAGCACCGGCCGCAGCGTCGTCCCGAGCAACCACGCCAGCACTGCGTCCTCCCCCGGCAGCACGTGCAGGTACGTCGTCTCCCACGCCTCCACCGACAGGCCCAGGCCCGCGAGGAGCGTCTCGTACGTCTCCAGCGTCTCCACCGGCCGGCGGCGCACGGGCGCGACCTTGGACGCGAAGCGCGGCAGCGCGCGCACCTCGTCGACGAGCCGATGCGAGGGCGCCTCGAAGTTGGCGGGCACCTGAAACGCCAGCACGCCCTCGGGCGCCAGCGTGCCAGCGAGCCGCGTCAGCAAGGCCGCATGGTCCGGAACCCAGTGCAGCGCCGCGTTGGACACCAGCACGTCCAGGGGCCGAGGAGGGGCCCAGGTGGCGAGGTCCGCGACCTCGAAGCGCAGGTTCGCGGGCACCTCGCGCACCCGCGCCTCCGCGACCATGGCCTCGGAGGAGTCCACGCCCGTCACCCGTGCACCGGGCCAACGCTCGGCCAGCACGCGCGTGAGGTCACCCGTGCCACAACCCAGGTCCGCCACCTCCGCGGGCGTGGCCACCTCCACCCGGGAGAGCAATTCGAAGAAGGGGCGGCTCCGCTCGCCGCGAAAGTGCGAGTACTGCCTCGGGTCCCACATGGTGCCCTCCCGGCTCGCGAGCGAGCCCGCCCCGTTGTAACGCGCCGCCCGCGTCAGCGCCGCACGCGCAGCACCTGGAAGCCCTTCCCTCCCGAGCCGAAGCCCTGGACGTTCTGCGCGCGCACCAACAACTCACCTGAGGGCAGCTCGCCCCACACGTCCATCAGCGCGGGCTCCGCGTCACTCGCGCGCTCGAAGCTCAGCGCCTCGTGCCACGTCGTTCCGTCGCGACTGGTGAAGACGTGGACCCTTCCGTCCTCGGGTGGCTGGACATCGCCGCTGTCATCGCGGCTCGTGCTCAGCACCCAGCCGCCTCCTGGCAGCGGCTCCAGCGAGGACGCCGGGCCGGGCAGCGTGAGGAGCGCATCCACGCGCCCGTTGGCGAACAGGCGCAGCAGCTTGGGGTGCTCCGGCTCGAAGAGCGTGGCCTGTCCAAACAGGAGCGCGCCATTGTCCATCACCGCGCCCGCCGCGCCCGTGGCCGCATAGCCACTCAGCACGAGCGACCAGGTGCGCCCCCCATCCGTCGAGCGCATCACCGCCGAGTGCGCGCGGCTGTTTCCGAAGCTCGCCCACAGCACGTTGCGCGTGGGGTCCGCGAAGAGGGCCACGCCCATGCGCCGGTCCTCGAACGTCGCGCGCACGGTCCACGTGGCGCCCTGGTCCAGGCTGGCCCACAGCCGCACGGGGACGCTGGTGGGCGAGAACGTCTGGTACTCCAGGAAGAAGAGCGTGCTCCCCAGCACCGCGAAGGAATGCGGCGACGCGGCGTGGTACCGCCCCAAGGGCAGCACATCCGTCCACGTGCGCCCTCGGTCCGTGGAGCGCTGGAGCAGGTACGTGTCCGCCCGGCTCACCTGCGCCAGGAGCGTCCCGTCCTCCAGCGCCGTCATCACCCAGAACGCGGCCCCACCTCGGCCCTGGCCTCGCGCGGTGAACGTGCGCCCGCCATCCGTGCTGGCGAACAAGTGCGAGCGATTCTCGGAGAGGGACACCGCGTACACCGTGCCCTCGCCATCCACCCCGAGCGGCTCGTGCGCGACATCGGAGAAGACCGTCTCCAGATAGGGAATCGACGTGCCCCCATCCGTCCCGCCATCCGAGGACGTGCCCCCATCCGTGGACGTACCGCCATCCGAGCCCGTGCCGCCGTCCTCGCTCCCTGTCGAGGACACGGTGGGCATGGCCACCCGCCTCACGTTGCCAGCGACATCCGCGTCGGAGGCGTCGCCGAAGAAGCACGGCACCTCGGAGGACCCCGCGGGCAGCGACTCCACCGCGTTGAGATAGCCTTTGTAGCTGGTGCGGCCGTCGAGCACGATGGGCCCTGAGAACACGCCGTCGCGCAGCACCCGCGCGCGCAGCTGGTAGTTCGCATTGGGCACGAGCATGTGCGTGTAGAAGACATACAACACATCACCGATGCGAGTGATTGCCGGCTGGATGGCCCAGTTCGGCGTGTCTCCCAAGAGCGTGCGCGGACCGAAGGTGTTCCCATCGAAGTGCCGATAGAAGAGGCGCTCCGTCTCGTCTTTGTAGACCAGGTGCAGCCCCCCGTGGCCGTCCTCCACCGCGCTCAGCGCGGCGCCGTGGTAGATGCCCTCGGAGAACGCGTCCCGCTGGGGGCTCCATGCGTTCAGCGGCGCGTCGTCATCGCGAATGCGCAGGCGCGTGGGCTCGAAGCCGTCGTGCATGGCGAAGAAGAAGACGAGCTTCGTCCCCACGCTGAGCAGCCGTCCTCCGCCTCGCCGCCGCACGCGCCCCAGGTCCGACTGCCGCTGAAACGTGGCGCCATTGTCCGTGGAGACGGAGATGACCGCCGTGGAAGCACCGTCCGGCTCCAGCCGGAAGGCCTGCACCCACAGGCGGCCACGGGAGTCTCGCGCGAGCAGGGCGCGGAAGAAGCCTGTCGCGTCCGTCGTCGCATCAAAGACGCGCACCGCGGGCTCGGGCACCCACGTGTGGCCCGAGGACTGATAGCGCCACCATTGAAACCAGACATCATGGCGTGACGAGGGCACCAGCCGAGGCCCCTCATAGGAATAGATGAGGGCCACGTCGCGCCCCACCGCGACCATGTCTGTCCGGTCCGTGTGCGAGCCATCCGGTTGGATGGGCGCGAACCAGCGGAAGGTGCGTCCGCCGTCATCCGAACGGAACAACCCCAGGCCCTGGTTGCCGGAGTGGCCCTGCTGGACCGCCATCAACCAGGTGGGAGGACGCCCCTCGCCCGTGTCGATTCGCACCACGTGCCGCTGCGCCGGCAAGGTGAGCGCGTTGCCCTCGCTCACCGGCATCACGGGAGTACTGCCCACCAAGAGAACCACCGCCAACAGGGCGCTCGCCAATCCCGTCATCCCACCCTCCCCTGGCCTGCGAGGATGGGTTCACGACAGGGGGATGCAACCCACGTCGGTCCCGCGACGGACCACCAGCGGACAGGTGCGCAGGCGCCCTGTCCGCACGTGCACGCATCCCCCAAGGGAGCGTGCACGGCCAGCGTGGACTACTTGCCGCGACGACGGCGCGGGGTGCCCGCGTCGGGGACAGCGGCCGGCTGCTCGGCGGGAGCCGGGGTCGCCTCGACGGCGGCGCCCGCATCCACGCCCGCGTCCGCCGCGACCGAGCCCGCGCGAGGAATGGCGGGCGGCGGGTTGACGAGCTTCAGCGAGGTGAGGAACGCATCCGCGGCCGGCGCGCCGATGCTCGGGTTGAACAACACGAGCATCGTGTACAGGCGGGGGCCCACGAGGAAGTTGCGAGCCTTCACCTCGCCCACCGCGGAGGACACCGTGTAGGACTTGCCCGGGTAGCCCTCCAGCTCGATGGCCTGCTCATCCTTCAGCGTGCCCTTGAGCTGGTTGACCAGGCCGTCGCGCCCCTCGTTGAGGAAGGCCTCGGCCGGACGCGCCGCGATGACCTTCTCCGGGTAGTCCGCGATGCTGGCCGAGTAGGTGATGCCATCCTGCGTGGTGGTGGTGAACGAGGCCGTGGCCACGTTGCCCGCGGGAATCTTCACGGTCTGCCGCTGGATCTGCGGCTCACCCGGCAGGCTGACGGTGAAGCCTTCCGGCGCGGTGAACGGCGTCAGCGCCGGTCCGGCCGGAGCCTGCTCCGCGGCCTGCTCGCCGCCGCCCTCGTTGGGGACTTCCTCCACCGACGAGGAGGCCTCACGTCCATTGGTCTTCTGCTGGCTGACACACGCACCGGCAATGAGCGCGAGGGTGGTAATCGAAGCGAGAAGAAGGCGAGACAACGGGCGCATAGGCACGCTTCCTGGTCGGAAAGAGTGGGTGGAACAGAGAGTCTTCACGGACCCTAGACGAACTGCTCTGTAACTGACTAGCCGAGATTCGAAATGCAGCCAGTTTCCTGGCTGCGAACGCAATCACCGAACGTCAGGGGCAAGACACCGGCGTGGCCGGGTTGCCGGTGTTGCGTGCGTCGTGTTGCGGCCGAGGCCAGGGCGCGGTGCTGTCCAATCCCCGGCTGTCGACAATGAATGCGTACAGGGTGCCATTGGCGCCCGGCACATACAGGGTGCCCAGGGACTCCGGACGAGCGGCGCCCGTCGAAGTCCGCGCGCAGTCCAACGCGGGCGAGCCCGAGGGCGCGTCCGCGATGACTCGCCCCACCGAATCCGAGAGGCGCCACAGACGCGTCAGGCCGGCCGTGGACCACGCGGTCACCTCGCCCACGCCCGACTGCGCTCCCGTCGCCGAGGCGGTGTAGAGCACGCCGCCCTCGCCCAGCACCGGCGCGTTGGGGAACCTGCCGGCGTTCGGCGCCGAGCGCAGCTCGCGCAGGTCCGGCACGCTCACGGCGCTCAGCGCGCCAGTGTCGCTGTGGCTCCGCCCGAAGTACGCGACCCCCGCGTCCGCCTCGGAGCCCACCACCAGGCTTTGAATCTGGCTGGCCTCGGGCGTGGACGGATACGGCTGCACGCCACCGCCATCCGCCACCTGGAAGCGCGCGAGGGTGGCCTCCGTGGCCGGCGTGACGCGCGAGCCCGCGCTCACGAGTTGCGTGGCGTCCTTCCCCAGCGCGAGGCCCGTCATGGTGAAGCCGATGCTCGGGGACGCGAAGGACGGGGTGTTCGCCCAGCCCGTGCCCCCCAACCGGTAGGCCGCCACCGACACGGCCGTGCCAAGGTACAGGTCCGTGTCCAACGCCACGCTCGCCGTGCCCAGAGGGCTGGTGGCAACGGAGAGGGTCTTGATGCATTGGGCCGAGCCCGCCCCACTGGGCCGCACGGCAATCAGGGCGTCACCGTCCGCCAACCCCGCCACCGTCTCCAGAGGGCTGCTCTCCGCGCCGAGCTTCACTTGCATCCAGGCCAGGGCGCCACCGATGCGCCCGGTGGAATCCGCGCACTTCACGGCAGGCCCCGTCGCGCCACTGGCGGCGCTGTACGCGAAGAGCCCCCACTTGGCGTTCGTCAAAGTCTGGCTGGTATCGGCGCCCACGTACACCATCTCTCTGGCCCCGGTGCCCACGCCCACCAGCGGTCCACTCGTGATGTTGCCCAGCTCATGGGACCAGAGCACCGAACCCTCGGGCCGGACCGCGAAGAGGTTGCCCTTGTCGCGCGACGTGCCGAAGAAGACGACGCCGCCCGAGCCAATGGCGGGGCTGTTGCGGATCTCCGTCGTGCCCGCGGCGAAGGACCACCGCCAGCGCGTCACCGGGATGCTCGCCTCCGCGCCGCCCACGTTGCCCACGGTGTCCGCCACCGTCGCCGTGGCGGTGAACACGCCCCGGAAGTCCGCGAGCGGCGGCGCCCACAGCGGCACCGTCACGTCGCGGCAGAAGGCCGCCGCCGCGCACGGAGTGACCTGCGCCGCGTTGGGCGAGAACTCGGCGCCCGCGCCCACGCCGCGCACGGAGATGCGCAACGAGTCCGCCGCCACGTCCGTCGCCTCCGAGCGGATCCGCACCACGGCCGTCTCGTCGCGGCGGCGCGCGGTCGGCGCGCCCGGGTCCGCGTAGGTGAAGGCCGTGCCACCGTCCCCGAGGCTGGCGGCGCCAGGCAATAGCTCCACCGTCACGGTGGGCGCCACGGCGTTCACGCGCACCGTCACCGGAGTGGAACGCGGGCCGCCATCCGCGGGATAGGCCGCGGACAGGCGGTACTCCGCATCCTCGGCAGGCGGAGACCAGCGCGTGGTGTACGTGCCGGCGTCATCGCCCAGCACGGCCTCCACGGTGCCCACCGCGCCCGCGCCCACGCGCTCGACCAGGAACGCGAGCTGCTCGGGATATTGCTTGTATTGGTCCGCCACCAGCCGCGCGGCCAGCTCGGTCGTGCCGGCATCGAGCGTCGCGCCGCCCGCGGGCCGCAGCCACGCCAGCTCGCTGTAGCGGTCCTTGCAACCCGTGACGGTGCAGGCCTGATACGGCGCGCACGCGGGCGTGCAGGTGTCGGGCTTCTCCTCGGGAGGAGTCACGCCGTAGCAGAGGCCCACGTCGGTGTCGCACTTGAGCGCCGCCGAGGCACAGTCACTGTCCTGGGAGCAGGCATTCTGGGGCTTGCAGCCAGCCAGCGCCCCGAGCGCGAGCAGCACGCCAGCCCCGAGGAGATTGCGCAACATTCGTACCTCCCGACCACGGTCACGGCCCGGCCGTCGTGGATAGCACGGGCCCTGGGGAGGCGGAAGGCAACGCGCGAGGGAGCTACTCTCCCAGGTAGGCGCGCCGCACCTCGGCGCTGTCCAGCAATGCCTTGCCAGGACCGGCCATCACCACCTCGCCCGTCTCCAGCACGTAGCCGTAGTGCGCGGCGTTGAGCGCCAGATGCGCGTTCTGCTCCACCAGCAGCACGCTCACCCCCGCGGCGTTGACGTCGCGCAGGGTGCGGAAGATGGTCTCCGTCACCTGCGGCGCCAGCCCCAGCGAGGGCTCGTCGAGCAGCAGCAGCTTCGGGCGGCTGAGGAGCGCGCGCGCGATGGCCAGCATCTGCTGCTCGCCGCCGGACAGCGTCCCCGCCATCTGCCGCCGCCGCTCCTTGAGCACGGGGAAGAGCGTGAAGCCCTTCTCCATGTCCACCTGCACCTCGGCCGTGTCGGTGCGCAGGTAGGCGCCCAGCTCCAGGTTCTCCTGCACGGTGAGGTTGGGGAAGATGCCGCGGCCTTCCGGCGCGTGCGCCATGCCGAGCGGCACCATCTGGTGCGCCTTCAGGCCGGTGATGTCGCGGCTGCCCAGGGTGATGCGCCCCGCCGTGGGCTTGAGCATCCCGCTCACCGCGCGCAGCGTGCTCGTCTTGCCCGCGCCGTTCGCGCCAATGAGGGCGACGACCTCGCCCTGCCCCACCTGGAGCGACACGCCCCGCAGCGCCTGGATGGCGCCGTACTGCACCTTCAGCCCTTCCACCGTCAGCAGCCCGGGGAAGCTCCGGCGTTCGCCCAGCGTCTTCACCTGCTCGCTCACGCCGCCCCTCCGTGGGACTCCAGATAACTGTCGCCCAGGTACGCCTCGATGACCTTGCGGTCGTTGCGCACCTCGTCCGGCGCACCGCGAGCAATCATCTCGCCGTGGTCCAACACGGTGATGCGCTCGCAGATGCCCATCACCAGCTTCATGTCGTGCTCGATGACCAGCACGCCCAGGGAGAACTGGTCGCGCAGCTTGCGGATGAGCACCATGAGGTCCGCCTTCTCGCGCGTGTTCATGCCGGCGGCGGGCTCATCCAACAGCAACACCTTGGGCTGCGTGCCCAGCGCGCGCGCAATCTCCAGCCGGCGCTGCTCGCCATAGGGCAGGTTGCGCGCCTCCTCGTTGCGGCGGTGCGACAGCCCCATCACCTCCAAGAGCGCGTCCGCGCGCTCGGTGATGCGCTGCTCCTCGGCCTGGAACTTCGGGGTGAGGAACAGCGAGCGCCACCAGCCCTGCAGCACGAGCGCGCCCGCCTGCTCGATGAGCTGCTCGCCCAGGCGCTGTCCTCCGCGCACGCCCTTCTCTCCGCCGATGCGGCCCACGCCGCGCAGCGCCGCGAGGAACAGCGACGCGGGCAGCCAGTGCTCCTGGTGCGACAGCGTCTCCGCGCGGCACGCCACCTTGACGTTGTCCAACACGGACAGCGCGCGGAACAGGCGGATGTTCTGGAACGTGCGCGCCATCCCCAGATGGTTGATGCGATGGGGCATCCACCCATTCACCCGCTGGCCCGCCACGCGCACATCGCCACGCGTGGGACGGTACACGCCGGTGAGGGCGTTGAACGCGGTGGACTTGCCCGCGCCGTTGGGACCGATGAGTCCCTGGAGGTCACCCTGCCGGATGGTGAGGTTGAAGTCCGTGAGGGCCTTGAGCCCTCCGAACTGGATGCTCACGCCCGCGGCCTCCAGCATCGGGGCCTCCGAGGCCACTTGGACGGGCGCGCTCATGACGTCCCCTTCTTTCGCCGCGCCCACCACTTCGGCAGCACGTCCCAGATCTCCTTCGTCCCGAACAGGCCCTGCGGGCGAGACAGCATCAGCGCCACCAGCAGCAGGCCGTACACCGGCATGCGGATCTGATCGACCTTCTGCGCCAGGCTGCCCTCGGCGCCCAGCGTGGTGAACAGCGAGCGCAGGCCCTCGGGCAGCAGCGTGAGGAAGATGGCCGCGAGGATGGCGCCCGTCGTCGAGCCCAGGCCGCCCAGCACCACCATGACGACGATCTCCATCGACTTCACGAAGGTGAACGAGCCCGGATTGATGATGGGCACGAAGTGCGCGAACAGGCCGCCCGCGAGGCCCGCGAAGAACGACGAGATGACGAACGAGCGGACCTTGTAGCCCGTGGTGTCCACGCCCATCGCCTCGGCGGCCACCTCGTCCTCGCGGATGGCCCAGAGGCTGCGGCCATGGCTGGAGCCGGCGATGCGCCGCGCCACCAGCACCACCAGGAAGACCCCGAAGTACACCGCGCCCACGCCGGAGCTCTGCGGGATGCCAGACAGGCCCAGCGCGCGTCCGAAGGCATCCGTGTTCTGCACCACCACGCGGATGATTTCTCCGAAGCCCAGCGTCACGATGGCCAGGTAGTCACCGCGCAGCCGCAGCGAGGGCAGGCCCACGAGGAAGCCGCAGAGCGCGGCGCTCAACCCACCCACCAGCAGCGCCAGCAGGAAGAAGACCTGGTCGCTCAAGGCCTCGGGCAGGAACGAGATGGCCATGCCCTTGAGCATCAGCGACACGAAGCCGGCCAGGTACGCCCCCACGGCCATGAAGCCCGCGTGGCCGATGGAGAACTGGCCCGTCATCCCGTTCACGATGTTGAGGCTGACCGCGAGGATGATGTTCACCCCCATCACGGACAGCAGATACGTGGCGAACGGCGAGGCGCGCAGCAGCCACTCGAGCAGCCCGAGCACGGGCAGCGCGAGGAGCACGGGGAGGATGCCCTTGAGCCCGGCGGGAACGACGGTGCCGGCCTCGGGGACGGTCGTGGCGGAGCGTGCCGTCGTCATACCTTCTCCGCGGCCACGCGCCCGAAGAGCCCACCCGGCTTCACCAGCAGCACCAGGATGAGGAAGCCGAACGCGACCGCGTCACGCCACGTGCTCGCCGCGTAGCCCACCACGAACTCCTCCACCAACCCCAGCACCAGACCGCCCACCACGGCGCCCGGCACATTGCCGATGCCGCCGATGACGGCCGCCACGAAGGCCTTGAGGCCCACGTACAGGCCCATCAGCGGACTCACCGACGTGTCCTTGATGGCGTAGAGCAGGCCCGCGCCCGCGGCCAGGGCACTGCTGAGCATGAAGGTCAGGGCAATCACGCGGTCGGTGGGGATGCCCATCAGCGCGGCGACCCGGTGGTCCCAGGACACGGCCCGCATCGCCCGGCCAAAGCGCGTCTGGTACACGAGGTACTGGAGCACCAGCATCAGCCCCAGCGCGATGAGCAGGCTGATGACCTGCCAGTTCCAGATGACCACGTCCCGGTCCCCGATGATGAGCCACTCGGTCGGGCGGATGATCTCCGGGAAGGCGCGAGGCGAGGCCCCGGGCAGCGCGAGCGACAGCTCGTGGCCCCCGGGCAGCGGCAGCTTGAAGCCCAGGTCGAGCTGGAAGCCATACGACAGCGCGAACGAGATGCCGATGGCGGTGATGAGCGCGGTGAGGCGCGGCTTCTCGCGCAGCGGCCGGTATGCGAACCGCTCGATGAAGAAGCCGAGCAGCGCGCAGCCCAGCATGGCCGCGGCGAAGATGAGCGCCACGCCCCACAGGCTGCTCTGCGCCTGCCGCCCGAGCCCGAGCGCGGTGGCGTAGCCCATGTAGACGCCGACCATCATGACGTCGCCATGGGCGAAGTTGATGAGCTTGAGGACGCCGTACACCATCGTGTAGCCGAGCGCGACGAGCGCGTAGATGGTGCCAGCGGCGAGACCGTTGATGAGATGCTGGAGAAGCTGCGCCATGCCGGGGTGGCTCGTCCTACGGGGAGATGGTGGTGACGTACGTCGCCTTGCCGTCCACGACCTTCAGGACGACGGCGGACTTCACGGCGTTGCGCTTCTCGTCGAGCGACACGGTGCCCGCCACGCCCGGGAAGTCCTTGGTCTGCGCGATGGCCTCGCGCAGCGACGCGCTGCTCGTGTCCGGCGCCCGCTTCAGCGCCTCCACCGCCACGCGCGCGGCGTCATAGCCCAGCGCCGCCAGCGCGTCCGGCACGCCGCCATACGCGGCCTTGTAGTCCGCGATGAACTTCTGCACGCGGGGATCCGGGTTGTCCGGCGAGTAGTGGTTGGAGAAGTAGCTGCCCTCGATGGCGCTGCCGCCCAGCTCGAAGAGCTTCTCGGAGTCCCAGCCGTCGCCGCCCATCAGCGGCACCTTCAGCCCCAGCTCGCGCGCCTGGCGGGCAATGACACCCACCTCGCTGTAGTAGCCCGGCACGTAGATACCGTCCGGCTGCGTCTTCTTGATGGCCGTGAGCTGCGCGCGGTAGTCCGTGTCGCCCTGGCTGTAGCTCTCCGTGCCGGTCACCTTTCCGCCCATCTCCGTGAACTTGCGCGTGAAGACATCCGCGAGGCCGATGGAGTAGGCGCTCTTGTTGTCCTGCAGCACCGCCACCTTGTTCAACTTCAGGTTGTCGTGCGCGAACTTCGCCATCACGAACCCCTGGAACGGGTCGATGAAGCAGACGCGGAAGATGTTCTCGCCCTTCTCCGTCACGGCGGGGTTGGTGGAGGAGGGGGTAATCATGGGCACGTTGGCCGCCTGTGCCTTCTCCGCCATGGCCAGCGAGTTGGACGACGCCACGTCGCCCAGGATGAGCACCACCTTGTCCTGGGTGATGAGCCGCGTGACGGCGAGCGCCGCCTCTTCCGGCTTGCTCTGGTCGTCGTAGACGCGCACCGCGACCTTCTTGCCCTTCACGCCGCCCGCGGCGTTGGCCTCCTTGAGGGCCAGATCCACGCCGTTGCGGGTGGAGATGCCGAACGTGGCCTGTCCGCCCGTCAGCGCGCCCACTTCACCCAGCAGGATGGTGTCCGCACCCTCCGGCGCCGCGCTCCCCGCGGCCTGGCCCGCGGTCGCGGTTGGGGCGCCTGATTCCCCCGATGGAGCGGGCTGCGTCTTCTTCTCACAGCCAGCCGCGAGGGCGGCGAGTGCTGCGAGCAGCATCGGGACGAGTCGGCGCATGCGGGGCTTCCCTCCAAGGAAGATCACGGCAAAGCCCCGGTTTTCTAGGGGAGCCCTCCGCATGGGTCAAGCATGCTGCCGACCCCGGGCCCCGCCGCACGCGCTCGGCGTGCGCCCCTTCACCCCTCCAAGGGTGGGGCTTGCGCAGGGGCCCACGCGCCCGGACGTGGCGCCATCTCCCAGGGGTGCTCCCGTCCCGACGGCCCACGTCGGGGCCTGGGCAGCGCCGAGTCCTCGTCCTCCCGCGCCGAGACGACGGGGGACGTCTGGACCAGGTCTTCGACCTCCGGCCTCTCCATGGGTCCAAGCTGCGCCCAGGCGAAGGGGGCCTCCGCCTCCGCGCGGCGCTGGCGACCCAGGCGAACGGCCGCGAGCGCGCCCAGGACTCCCGCCACCCAGGCGAGGCCGCGGGGTGAGCGAGGCATCCTTCGTCCCGCCCGCCCTTGGAGCACGCCCCCCCAGACCGCGGGCGCCCCCACGCCCGCCAGCGCGCCTCCCAGCACGGCCGCTCGCCACCACGCTCGCGTGTCGCTCGCCGTCCTGCTCGCCATGACGTGCTCCCCTCGCCCGCGCCGGGTGGGCGCGGTGCCCGAATCAGGATGGTGAGCACCGACGGGAAGGCAAAGGCCGCGAGGGAGCGCGCGGGTGGGGCTCGCAAGCCCCCTGCCCCGAGGGCCGCCGGCAGAGCATCCGCGCCCCCCGACGGTCCGACGGGTGGCCAAGCCGCCTGACGATGCCGCCCCCAGGGCTTATCTCCGAGCCGCCTGCGCCCACCTTCTGGCTGATGACGGCGGCAGGCATCGGGAACCACCTCCTCGCGGGGCGCGAGGAGTCGCTGCTCGTGCAACACGGACCCCGGTCTCCGGTCCCGCGCGCCACACCCTGGGACACAAGGAGCCAGTCATGATTCAGCGCAGCGACATCAACGAAGGGATGACCGTCCGCAGCATCGACGGCGAGAAGCTCGGCAAGGTGTTCGCCATCGGCGAGCTCGAGTTCCACGTCGAGCGGGGCATGTTCTTCCCCAAGGACTACCTCGTTCAGTACAGCGAGGTGAGCGACATCCGGGACGGCGAGGTCTTCCTCAACCACGGCAAGGAGATGCTCAGCCGTCTGGCCGGCAACGACGCGGATGGCGCCGTGGGCCGCACCACGACGTCCAGCACCACCCGCACGGACCTCCGGGAAGGCGCGACGACCTCCGCCGCCGTCGCTGAGACGCAGACCGCGTCCATCCCAGTCGCGCGAGACCTCGAGCGAGGCACGGAGCGGGAAGCGCGCGAGGGCCGCGCGGTCGAGGACATCTCCATCCCGCTGCACAAGGAGCGCCTGGACGTCACCAAGCGCGAGCGACAGACGGGCGAGGTGCGCGTGCACAAGGAGGTCATCGAGGAGGAGAAGGTGATGGACATCCCGCTGCGCCGCGAGCGCGTGAGGGTGGAGCGCCGCGAGGTGACCTCGGATCGACCCGCCGTGGGCGCGGCCTTCCAGGAGGAGACCATCGTCGTCCCGATGCGCGCCGAGGAGGTGGACGTGTCCAAGCGCGCCTACGTGGACGAGGAGGTCGTCATCCACAAGGACGCCGTGGAGGAGGAGCGCCACATCGCCGAGCGCCTCCGCCACGAGGAAGTGCAGATCCGCACCGAGGACGACACCGAGGGCAAGCGCGCGTTCAGGGCGCCCTCGGAGGATCCGCTCAAGCGCAGCTAGCCTCCTTCAGCGAGACGCCCGCCGGCCGCCCGGGCGCGTGGACATTCCCTCTGCGCGAGTCCCGGGCCTCGCGGGCACGGCCCGCTCCAGGCGCCCCAGCTCGCGCACCCGCTCCGGGAAGAGCTGTCCCGCCAGCCGCGCCAGCTCCGCGTCGCGCGCGGGCGGACAGGCCTCGCCCAGCCGCTCGGCCATCTCCTGCGCGGTGCCGAATCGCTCCGCGGGCTGCTTGGCGAGCGCGCGCGACAACTGCCGCCACAAGGGCTGCGCGATGCCAGCCGGGCGCGTCAGCGTCTCGTCGCAGATGGCGCGCATGGAGGCCACCTCGTCCGGGCGCTCGAAGGCCCGCATCCCGGTGAGCGCCTGATAGAGGATGAGGCCCATGGCGAACAGGTCGCTGCGCGCGTCCAGCGGCTTGCCCTGCGTCTGCTCCGGCGACATGTAGAGCGGCTTGCCCTTCACGATGCCCGGCAGCGTCACGGTGCGCTGCGCGCGCGCCTTCGCCACGCCGAAGTCCAACACCTTCACGCGCCCGTCGAAGCCCACCATCAGGTTGTGCGGCGACAGGTCCCGGTGCACCAGGTTCAGCGGCACGCCGTCCTCGCCCATGAGCGAGTGCGCCGCGTGCATCCCCTGAAGCGCCTGGACCACCACCGCGACCGCGAGCGGCGCGTCCAGCGGTCCCTTCAGCACGCGCAGGAGCCGGTCCAGGTCCACCCCGCGCACCAGCTCCATGGCGATGTAGTAGGCCCCCTGCGCCTCGCCAAAGTCATAGACGTGCACCAAGTTCGGGTGCGCCAGCCTCAGCCCGATGCGCGCCTCGTCCAGGAACTGCTGCACGATGGCCGGCTCCGAGGTCAGGTGCGGCAGGATGCGCTTGAGCGCCACCAACCGGCCCAGCCCCTCAGGCCCGCGCGCGCGCGCCACCAGCACCTGGGCCATGCCGCCCGTGCCCAGCGGCGTCACCACCTCGTACCGCCCGATGCGCCCTCGCATGAGCGGCGTGTCGTCCACGTCCAGCTCATCCAGCCGCTCCAGCGCGGAGCGCCCGTCCATCAACGCCAGGAAGCCCAGCACCGCCGAGTCGAGCTGCTCGGCGATGGCTTCCACCAGCCGCATGACGAGCGCGCCCCCGTCCTCGAACGCGCCCCGCAGCGTCAGGCCCATGCCGCCCAGGTTCAGTCGCCCCAGCGTGAGCTGCGCGCAGAAGAGCATCCGCCCATCCGCCAGCCGCTGCGGGCCGTGCTGGTGCGCCACCTGGAAGACGTCCACGCCCAGCTCGCCCAACACCCGCGTCAGCACCGGGCCACGCGTGCCCCGCAGCGACACGAACCCCGCATCCCCGTGCACCAGCCGCGCGCACTGCGTGAGGAACACATCCAGCCCGGTGTCGAGGTCCAACCCTCGCTCCAGGCAGTCCTCCAGGATGTCATCCGCCATCTTGTGGACCGCGGTGAGTCCACGAAGAAAAGCGACCTCCTCTTCCACGGAGTTGAATTCCACGGAGGGCATTCAACACTCGAAAAGCAGGAGAGCAAAGCTGGCGGGGTGGGACACCGGCGCGCGGCTGTGCGCCGGTGGACGACTACACGCGCTCGCGCGGCGCCGAGACGTGAGACGGCAGCTCGGACGTGGGGCGGGACACCTGGGACGGGCGCTCCAAGAGACCGTGGAGGTCCAGCACGTGCTCCAGGTGGATGATGCGGGCCCGGAGCGACTCCAGCTCACCGGCCGGGGTGTGCGACTGACTCTCGCGCAGCCGCAGCCAGGCCTCCACGAAGGGCTTGATGGAGAAGCGCAGCGTCAAGCCCAGCAGCGGAATGCCGAGGACCGTTGCGACAACGAACATCGAGAGGATGGCTTCTTGCGTCGACATGGTGCGACCCCCGGAGTGGAACGGCGCGCCCTTCCCCTACGGGCCGGCGGGAATGCGATTGCATCCCGCCCGCCGAAGCCCGGCTCAGCTCGACTTCGCCTGGTCCGAGTAGATGGCGTCCGCGATGCGGTACGCGCTGCCCTCCAGGCGCTGGAAGGCCTCGCGGAGCGCGGCGGCGTCGGAGGTGTTGAGCATTGAACGAAGCCGCTCGAGGTCGGACTTGATCTCCTCGCGGTCCTTCTCCGTGAGGAGGCTGGCGTACTCCTCCAGGCTCTTCTCGGTGGTGTAGATGAGCCCGTCGGCGTTGTTGCGCAGCTCCGCCAGCTCCTTCTTCTTCTTGTCGTCGACGGCGTGCGACTGCGCGTCGGAGATCATCGCCTGGATCTCCACCTCGGAGAGGCCGGAGTTGCTCACCACGCGCACCTGCTGAACCTTGCCGGTGCCCAGGTCCTTGGCGCCCACGTGCACGATGCCGTTGGCGTCGATGTCGAACGACACCTCAATCTGCGGCACGCCGCGCGGCGCGGGAGGAATGCCCACCAGTTCGAAGCGCGCGAGCGTCTTGTTGTCCGCCGCCATCTCGCGCTCGCCCTGGAGCACGTGCACGGACACGAGCGGCTGGTTGTCCACCGCGGTGGAGAACACCTGGCTCTTCTTGCAGGGGATGGTGGTGTTCTTCTCGATGATCTTCGTGAAGACGCCGCCGGCCGTCTCCACGCCCAGCGACAGGGGCGTCACGTCCAGCAGGAGGACGTCCTTCACCTCGCCCTTGAGCACACCGCCCTGGATGGCGGCGCCCACGGCGACCACCTCGTCCGGGTTGATGCCCTTGTGCGGCTCCTTGCCGAAGAACTCCTTCACCTTCTGCTGCACGCGCGGCATGCGCGTCATGCCGCCCACCAGGAGCACCTGGTTGATCTGCTGCGCCGTCACGCCCGCGTCCTTCAGGGCCGTGCGGCACGGGTCGATGGTGCGGTCGATGAGGTCCGCGACCAGCGCCTCGAACGTGGACCGGTCCACCGTCTCCGTGAGGTGCTTGGGGCCCGTGGCGTCCGCCGTGATGAACGGCAGGTTCACCTCGGTCTCGGGCGCGCTGGACAGCTCGTGCTTGGCGCGCTCGGCGGCCTCCTTGAGGCGCTGGAGCGCCATGCGGTCGCGGCGCAGGTCCAGCCCGCCATTGGCCTCGGCGAAGCGCTTGGCCAGATAATCGATGAGCCGCTGGTCGAAGTCCTCACCGCCCAGGAACGTGTCGCCGTTGGTGCTCTTCACCTCGAAGACACCGGCGTTGAGCTCCAGGATGGAGATATCGAACGTGCCGCCGCCCAGGTCGTAGACGGCGATGCGCTCAGTGCCGCCTTCCTTCACCTTGTCCAGACCGTAGGCCAGCGCGGCCGCGGTGGGCTCGTTGATGATGCGCAGGACGTTGAGCCCCGCGATGCGGCCGGCGTCCTTGGTGGCCTGACGCTGGCTGTCGTTGAAGTAGGCGGGGACGGTGATGACCGCCTCGGACACGGGCTCGCCGAGGTAGTCCTCCGCCGTCTGCTTCATCTTCATCAGCACGATGGCGCTGACTTCCGGCGGGCTGTGGCCCTTGCCGCGGATCTCCACCCAGGCATCGCCGTTGGGGCTGGACGCCACCTTGAAGGCGCTGATGCCAATGGCCTTCTTGGCCTCGGGCGAATCGAACTTGCGGCCGATGAGCCGCTTCACCGCGAAGACGGTGTTCTCTGGGTTGGTGATGGCCTGCCGCTTGGCGATCTGGCCCACCAGCCGCTCACCCGAGTCGGTGAAGCCCACCATGGAGGGGGTGGTCCGGCTGCCTTCGCTGTTCGGGATGACCACCGGCTCGCCGCCTTCCATGACGGCGACGCACGAGTTGGTCGTGCCCAGGTCGATTCCAATCACCTTGCCCATGGCTGTTACTGACTCCCCCCTGAAGATTGCTCGGATGCCGCGGGCTCCGCGGGCGGCGCGGGCGCCTCCGCGGGCGGGCGCGCCACCACGACGAGCGCCGGCCGAGCCAGCCGCTCATTGAGAAAGAAACCGCGCACCAGCTCCATCACCACGTGCCCCGCCGGAACCTCGGCGGTCTCCACTTGCTGCACGGCCTCATGGAGGCGCGGGTCGAACGGCTGGCCCTTCGCGGTGAACGCCTTCACGCCATGCTTGCCGAGCGCGTCCTCGAAGGACTTGCGCGTCATGGCCACGCCCTTCTGGAAGCTGTCGATGTCTGGCGACCTGGCCGCCGCCTCGAGGGCGCGGTCCATGTTGTCCATCACCGGGAGCAGGTCCTTCAGCAGCTTCTCCACGCCGAACTTCTGGACCTCTTCCTTTTCCTTCAGGGCGCGCTTGCGGAAGTTCTCCAGGTCCGCCGCGGCGCGCAGGGCGCGATCCTGGAAGTCCTTGGCGCGCTCGTGGGCCTCGCGCAGGCGCTCCATCGTCTCGCGGCCCTTGGCCATGCTCAGCTCGAGCTGCGCGCGCACGGACTCCAATTCCTGACGGAGCGCCGCTGCATCCTCGACCTGCGGCTGCGACTCGGGCGGGGCGGACACCGGTTCGGAGGAAGCCTCCGCGGCCTCCACCTCCACCTGGGTCACCACCTCTTCGCCTTCGTCCATCCGACGCTCGACGCTGCGCACTGCCTCGTCGATGACGTCCTGCCCGATGTCCGCTTGAACACTGCCCTTTTCGTTCGAACCCGCCACGGCGCGCACTATGTCACGCGCCGACAGGCGATCCAACAGTTCACCCGGGCTGAACGACCCCGGTCCGAGCAATCAAGCAAGTCGATACACGGGCAGCGGAACTTCACGCTCAGGACGTGGGCTTCTTGCGTCCGATCGACTTCTTGCTCGCCGCTTTCTTCGCGGGTCCGGCACTGCCCTTCGTGCCCTTCTTCCGCCCGATGGACTTGGACGTGCTCGCCGCTGAGCTCGCCTTTCGCGCGGGGCGCGGAGCCTTGGGCGCGGCGGGCGCTGGCGCGGGGGTCGCGCGCGGTGAGGCCGGGGCGGCGGCATCCACGCCGGGCTCGCGATTGAAGGCGCCTTCCACGGCGCCCTCCACGCGGCGAACCGCCGTCTCGATCTTCTCCGAGGCCGACTTGGTGGCGGTGGAGGCCCAGACGCGCAGCTGCTCCAGTCCCTCCTTCACCTTGGCCTGGTTCTGAGGGTCGCGCACTTCCTTGAGGAGGCGCTCCGCTTCGCCGCGGAGATCATCCGTGGAGCGCTTGAGCTCGTCACCGGTGCGCTTGAGGAAGTCCATCAGCTGCTTGTCCCACTTCTCGTTCATGGCTCGAGTCCTCGTCCTGGTGGCAAGCCCTGGTGGCCGTGCCCCCGACTGGGGGGTCCATCCAACTGCACGCCTCGGGAGAGCGCAAAGCCTCTCCATCCTTTCTGGAGACACGTCCGAGCGATGTCGTGATTGCCACACAGGCCGGAACGGAGCAGGCAGCGACACCGCCAGACGGAACAGGTTAGATTGGCCGACCAGCCAGAGTCCTTCGTCGGAGCCCTGCACATCATGATGCCTGCCCGAGTCCTCGGGGCGCTCGCCCTTCTCGTCGCGCTGTCGGCCTGTTCTGGGGACGGCAAGGACCAGGAGGGGCCCATCCTCCCCTCTACTGACCTCGCCGCCACCACGGTGGGCAGCCCCTTCGAGTACGTCATCGTCGCCCGGGGGGGCACCGCGCCGCTGCAGTACACAGTGGCCAATCCTCCGCCGGGGTGCTCGTTCTACTCGGGCACCGGGAAGCTGACTGGTCCCGCGAGCCAGGCCGGCGACTGGCCCTTCGAGGTCACGGTCCGCGACGGCGCGGGCCTGACGAGTTCGCATACCTACTCGCTGCGCGTCTGGGCCGCGCCGCAGGTGACGAGCCGCGACCTGCCGGACGCCACGATGGGGGCGTCGTACACCGCGGAGCTCAACGCCAGCGGAGGCGCGCCCCCGTTGCGCTGGTCCCTGACGGGAGGCTCACTCCCGGGGGGCCTGACGCTCTCGCCCGAGGGAATCATCAGCGGCGTGCCCCAAGACACGGTGGGCACCCGCGTCCTCACCGTGAGCGTCACGGACGCGAGCGGCGCGGTCGCCACGGCGACACTGAACCTGAAGCTCGTCGGCCCCACGGGAGGCACCGCCGACGGGGGAGATGGCGGCACGACGGATGGCGGCACGCAGACCGCCTTCCCGCTGATGATTGCCAACTGGAACATCGAGTGGTTCGGCGACCCGACCCCGGACCATGGCCCCTCCAACGAGCCGCTCCAGCTCGCCAACGCGGTGACGGTCATCTCCTCCCTGAACCCGGACATCATGGGCGTGGCGGAGATCGTCGACACCGCGCAGTTCAACTCGCTGATTGCCCAGCTCCCCGGCTACGACGGCTTCCTCGCGGACGACTCCACGCGCGTCCCAGGCGGCTCGAACTCCTACACGGCGGACGAGCAGAAGGTGGGCGTGCTCTTCAAGAAGAGCGTGGCGCAGGTCCTCAGCGCGCGCGTCGTCCTCACCGGCAGCGACTATCAATTCGCGGGGCGCCCGCCGCTGCGCGTGGACTTCCGGGTGACGCGCAATGGGACCCCGGTGGACCTGTCGCTCCTCGTGCTCCACATGAAGGCGATGGCCACTCAGGATGACTATGACCGGCGGAAGGACGCCGCGGGGGCCCTGAAGGGATACCTGGACACGGAGCTCCCTGACGCGAACGCGCTCGTGGTGGGGGACTGGAACGACGACGTGGATGTCTCGACGACCAAGGACACCGCCACGGGGCAGTACCTGCCCTCGCCCTTCGGTGCGTTCCTGAACGACTCGACGCACTACACCTTCCTCACGCAGGCGCTGTCGGCGACCCAGGGCTCCACCGTGAGCTTCAGCTCGTTCATCGACCATCAGCTCGCGTCCAACGAGCTGGCCGCCCACTACGAGGCGAAGTCCGCCACGGTGGCCCACCCGGCCATCACCAGCTACAAGAGCAGCACGTCGGATCACTACCCGGTGTTCACCCGCTTCGACTTCTCCACCACCTCGACGGCCCGACAGCTCCGGCTCACTGCTCCCAATGGTGGCGAGACCCTGGCCGCGGACGCGACGTTCCCCATCACCTGGACGTCGTCGGGCGTGAGCAACGTCCGCCTGCGCTACACCCTGGACAACGGCGCCACCTGGAAGGACATCGTCACCAGCGTCCCCGCGACTCCCGCCACGTACACGTGGACCGTGCCGCGCGAGGCCACCACGAGCGCTCGCGTGCAGGTGATGGACGTGGACCAGACCACCGTGCTCGACCAGAGCGATGCCGCGTTCACGATGACCCGGCCGCCGCCCACTGTGTTCATCAACGAGTACCTGCCCCAGCCGTTCAACGTGGCGGGGACGAGCACGCCGGACTACGACCAGCAGTTCGTGGAGCTGGTCAACTCCACGAACGCCTCGGTGGACATCTCGGGCTGGCGGATCGACGACCTCAAGTCCCACCGGGGCCTGGAGCCCACGCGGCACGTCTTCGCCCAGGGCACCGTGATTCCGGCGCATCAAGTGTACGTCGTCTACTCGGGGGCCTCGGCGGTGCCGGCCAACGCGACCAACGCCACGTCCTCCAACGGCGGCATGGGGCTGCGCTTCGACCGAGGCGTCAACCAGGGGAGCGCCGGCGACAGCCTCTATCTCAAACACTCGGACGGCACCGTGGAGGACTCGACCAGCTACGTCGACGCCTACACGGGCACGTCCTACAACCGCTCTCCCGACGCGAGCAACACGGGGTCGTGGGTGCTGCACACCAGCCTGTCGAGCAGCCAGTCCTCGCCCGGGAAGCACTCGAACGGCACCGCGTTCTGACCCCGGTGGTTCAGGCCCGTCGAGCACTCCGCTCGGCGGGCACCTGAGGTCGCGCGGCGGGGCTCACGGCTGGTGGTGCGTGAGGCTGAACTGGTCGTAGCCCCGCTCGATGTAGACCTCGTTGAGGTGGCCGATGATGAGCTTGTTCAGGTCCTCGTGGTTGGCCACCTTCCACTCGCCCGTGTTGGCATCCATCAAGCGGCACTCGCCCCCGGTCTTGTGCAGCCCGATGACGTGGCCTTCGCCGCTGCCCTCGGACCGCCGGATGCCCAGCCGGTAGAAACCATCCTGCTGCGTGCTCTGGGAGAGCGTGGTCCGGAAGGTGTCCGGATTGATGTCCTGCTCCGGGTGGAGCACGGTGCCTGGGATTCCACCCCCGCGCTGCGTGCGGAACGCCTCGGTCTGCGCCTGGATGTGGTCCTGCCCCTGCTGGATGTGCGCGACGTCGTGGGTGAGCTGCGCGTTGATGGCCGCGCGGCCCTGCTTCAGAGACTGGCTCTGCGTGCGCAGGCTGGCGCTCTGGTTGTGGGTCAGGGGAGTCCCCCCCTCGGAAATCTTCACGGGCCCATCGACGTGCGCGTCGACGTTCGCCGCGGCGTGCTGCTTGTGCAGGGTGTTGTCCTGGCGCAGCCGCTTGTCCATGTCCCTGGCCAGAAGGCCCATCGTCTTGGCGTCGTCGACCTTCCCCTCGAAGCCGTGAATGGCCTGCAAGTTGGCGTCGTTGAGCTGCTTGATTTCAGCGCCCTTCGCCATCTCCGCGACCTGCTTCGTGGCGAGCGTCCCGAAGTCGTGCTCCAGCGTGTGGGTGAAGGCCTGGGAGGCCTCGTTCATGTTCGCGTGGGAGGCGCCCAGGCGGATCCACTCAGAGGTCATCGCGCTGCAGATGCCGTCGCGCGCGTCCTGGTTGTCCTCCAGCCGCGGGTCTCCGCCCTGATCGATGTAGTGGAGGATCTCCGCGCTCGGGATGTCCGCCTTGATGAGGTTGCACTGCTCCTGGATGAACTGCCGGGGCGTGCCTTCCACGTTCTCCAAGTGGACGCCCTGGCGGAGCTTCGCCAAGGCCGCCGCGTGCGCATCCGGCGAGGCCGGACGGCTGGAGGTAGGCGACGACGGCGACTTCCACAGGCTGCCGCGCCGCGAGTTCAGCGCCGCGACCGTCTCCTTCGACTGGAACATCTTCTGCGTGCTGGTGTCCTGGGGGGCGGCCTTCTTCGAGTCCACCGTGTCCGAGTGCCACTCCGCCGCCGCCTTCGTCGGAGACGGGGGGGACTTCGTGGCTTGGAGCGGCTTCTTCTGCGTGGCCGCGTTCGCAGCGTGCGTCTTGTCCGCGGTGTACGTCGGGCCCGTCTTGATGCGGGAGATAGGCATGTGGCCCTCCAGGGAAAGAAGACGAGCCTCGGAGGGATGTGTCGGCGCTGTCAATCCCGCATAAACTGCCATAACGACTAGCCAAGACAGCCCTGCCCCAAAGAAACGTCGTCCCGGGAACACAAGGAATCGCTTCGCCCGCGTTGGTGCAGCGACCCAATTCGCGGGCCCGTTCCGTATTCTTCCGGGAAGGGCGACGGACGGCCGGGCATCGGGCCCGGTCCGGCCCGCGTGGGACGGAGCGACCGTGCTGACAGGAAGCGATCGATCTGTCTTGGAGGCGTTTCGCCGGGGGGACACGTCTGTCCTGACCCAGGTGTACCGCACCTACTCGCCCGAGGTGCTGCGGTACTTGTCCCGGCGCTTCAACGTGCAGTCGGAGTCCGGGACGCGCTCGGTGGCGCTGTCGCCGCTGGACCTGGACGCGGCCCACCAGGAGACGTTCGTGCGGGCCTTCCGTCCCCACATGCGCCAGGCCTACGACGGGGTGAGGCCCTACCTGGGCTTCCTGCTCACCGTGGCGCGCTCGACAGCCATCGACCTGATGCGCGCGTCGGGGCGGGTGGCGCGCGAGGCGGTGTCCCTGGACGCGGCGCCGGAGCTGGCGCAGGTGCCCACCGAGGGACTCAGCCCGGAAGAGGAGGCGCTGGGGGCGGAGGTGCGCACCCTGGTGAGGGACTTCCTGGAGGCGCTGCCGGAGGCCACGCAGAAGCTGGCCCAGCTGCGCTTCGTGGAGGGCCTGTCGCAGGAGACCGCCGCCGCGCAGCTCGCGCTCACGCGCGGTGAGTTGCGGGTGCGCGAGCGCAAGCTGCGCCTCCAGTTCGCCGAGCACCTCAAGACCTCGGGCTGGCTGGAGACGGATTTCGCCCCGGGGCGACTGGAGCTGGGCGTCCTCGTGGCGACGCTCGCCCTGTGCGCACTCGGGCTCGGGAGCACACCATGAGGTGGTACGAGAGACACGTGGACGCCGGGTTGACCCGGTGGTCCCTGGGGGAGCTGGACCCCCGCGAGGGCGCGCGGCTGATGCGCCACGCCCACGCCTGCCCACGCTGCGGTCCGCGCTATGAGCGCTGGATGCGCGCCCATCGCATGTTGGAGACGGGCACCCCGGAGGCGCCCAGCCCGCGCGAGCAGGAGCTGCTCACGTCCGCGGGCCTGCAGGCGGCGCTGGCCGCGGCGGCGCCCGAGGAGTCGCGCACCCGCTGGCCATCGCTGACGGTCCTGGGCGCGGCGCTGGCGGCCACGCTCCTGGTGGTGACGCTGACGCCCCAGCTCGCCACGCACGAGTGGCGCTCGCGGGGGCAGCAGAGCCACCCCACCACGGAGGTCGCGCTGCGCATCTTCTGCGCGGTGTCCGGCCATCCAATGCGCGAGCTGCGCGCGGGTGAGTCCTGCCCGCGGGGCTCCACCCTCGCCTTCGCGGCGGGGGCGCGGCAGCCGCTCAGCCACGTGGCGGTGCGGGTGTCCGTGGGCGGCGCCGCCGAGGAGGTGAGCGGTCCCTTCTCGCTCGAAGGCACGCCCGGCGGCGAGCACCCCTTGGAGCTGACCGTCCCTCTCACAGAGAATGCACAGCGGGTGGAGGTCACCGCCGCGTTCTCCGCCCAGCCCGCCACCACGGTGGCGGCACTGCACGGCGAGAAGACGGATGGGGTCGTGGTGTTGAAGCAGGAGGTCCGAGTCGAGGGGTCGCCATGAGACGGCTCGGAATGCTGCTGGGAGCGGCCTCGCTCTGCGTGGCCTTGGATGCGAACGCCGCCGCGACGCGACGCGCGCTCGTCATCGCGCACAACGGAAGTGATGATCCCGCCCTGCCTGCGCTGCGCTTCGCGGACGATGACGGCGTGCTGTGGGCGGAGACGCTCCAGCGACTGGGCGTGGAGACCACGCTCCTGGTGGATCCCGACGAGGCCACGCGCGAGGGAGGCAGCGCCGTGCTGCGAGCCGCGCGCGTGCCCACGCCGCAGGCGGTGTCCCAGGAAGTGGCGCGGCTGCACGCGGCCATCCAGGTGGACCGTTCCCTGGGACGGCAGACGGACGTGCTCGTCATCTACGTGGGCCACGGCAACACGGATGAGGCGGGCCGCGCGTATTTCACGCTCGCGGGCGGACGGCTCGACCGCACCAGCCTGTACTCGGAGGTGGTGGATCCGCTCGGCGCCGACTACGTGCACGTCATCGTGGACGCCTGTCGCGCCTCGGGCGTGGTGGGTCGGCGCGGTGGCACTCCGGACGCGGCGGTCCTGGCGGAGCTGCGCGGCGTGCTGGCGCGGGAGCAGCTCGCCTCGCGTCCCAACGTGGGCGCCCTCTTCGCGGAGAGCGATGACGGCGAGACCCACGAGTGGTCGCGCATCCGCGCGGGCGTCTTCAGCCACGTGGCGCGCTCGGGCCTGATGGGCGGCGCGGACATCAACGGCGACGGGCTGGTGGAGTACAGCGAGCTGGCCGCCTTCGTGGCCGCGTCGCTGCATGGCGTGCGGAGCATGCCGGCGCGGCTGACGGTGAACGCCTTCGCGCCCACGCGCGAGCCCCGGCGGCCCCTGGTGGGCCCCGCGCCCGAGGGCCCCACCCTCACCCTGCCCGCGGGCCTGGAGTACGCGCGCATCTCCGTGGAGGACTCGGACGGACGGCGGCTGGCGGACGTGCGGCGCACCCAGCAGCAGTGGGTGCAGCTGCTGCTCCCCGAGCGCGACGTGTACTGGGTGCGCTCGCCCACGGGCGAGGCGCGGGTGACGCTGGCGCAGCTCGCGGCGGGCATGCCGCACATGGAGCCCCGCGAACTCCAGGAGCGAGGCCCCGCCGAGGAGGCCCTGCGCCAGGGACTCTTCGCCGTGCCGCTGGACCGGAGCTTCTACGAGCAGTTCGTGGCCACCGCGGGACTGGTGGCGGTGGACTTCTCCGGCATCCGTCGCCTCGCGTCGTCGGGCGGTGGGCTGTTGGACGCGCGGCCGCTGGCTCCGGCGTCCACCTGGGAGATGGGATTGGCGGGCACCACGGCGCCGCTGGGACTGGGCGGCTTCTCCGTGGGGCCGAGCCTCGCGTGGCGCAGCGCGCCCGAGCCCAACTTCTACTACGGCGTGCGCGCCGCCTACGGGCTGACGCCGCAAGCGCGCGACGGGCTGCGCATCCACCGCCTCACGGTGCAGGGCGTGGTGGGAACGCAGGACGCGGCGCGCACTCCAGTCTTCGTGGAGGCCGCGGTGGGCTGGGGGATGATGGGCCTCACGGCGCCGGCGCAGCAGCCGGGAGGTCCCTCGGTGCGACAGGGTGACCCATCGATGCTCGTGGCCAACCTGGCGGCGGGCGTCACCGCGCGGCTGCTGGGTGTCCGGCTGCGCCTGTCCGCCACGCTGGGCACGGACCGCGTCACCGTGAACGGCGAGAACACGTGGGATCGGCAGTACGGCTTGGAACTCGTGCTGCGTCGCTGACGCGACCTGGCGGATTCGGAGACTGGCGATGCGTGGGGGGACGCTGCTCGCGCTGCTCGTGTTCACGAGCGGCTGCGGCGGCATTGATTGGCGAGAGTTGGGGCTGCGCGGCGCGGTGATGACCCGCATCGAGCTGGAGCCTTCTGGCGAGCACTGCGCCCAAGGCGGACACGCGGTGGCCGCGGGCGTTGACCTGGATGGCGACGGCGCGCTGAGCGACACCGAGGTCACCTCCCTCGAGTACCTCTGCAACGCCACCACGCCGGGCGTGCTCGTGCGCGTCGCCCTGGAGGCTCCAGGCGCGCGGTGTCCGCATGGAGGTCACGTCGCCCGCGCGGGCGCGGATGCCAACGCGGACGGGCTGCTCGACGACGCGGAGGTGACGCGAGAGGCGGTCGTCTGCACCGAGCTTCGCCCCCTGCTCACGCGCACGCACGACGGGGCCGCGGACTCGCACTGCCCCGATGGCGGCACGGTGGTGGAGGCCGGAGAGGATCGCGACGGCGACGGGCTGCTGGCCAACGCGGAGGTGGAGGCATCCAGCGTCGTCTGCGCCACGAGCAGCGCGGTGGTGACCCGCCTGGATGACGAGCCCGAGCCCACCAGCCGATGCGCGACCGGCGGCACGCGCGTCCTGGCTGGCGTGGACGCGGATGGCGATGGCGAACTCGACGACACGGAGGTGGGCGCCACCGTCTCCATCTGCAAGCCCCGCACGCCCGTGACCACGTTCGACGGAGAGGCCCTCGTGCGCAACGCGGCGGATGTCGCGGCGCTCCGAGGCGTGCAGCGCATCCGGGGAAGCCTGACGGTGGAGTACACGGAGCTGGCGTCGCTTGGCCTCCCAGACCTGGAGGTGGTGGAGGGCAGCGTCCTCATCCACGGCAATCCCCAACTGCGCACCGTGGAGCTGGGCCACCTGCTGTCCGTGCGCGACTCCCTCCAAGTGAGCCGCAATGACGTCCTGCTCCGGCTCGTCCTGGGCAACCCGGGTTCGGACGCGGTGCTGCGCGTGGGCACGACCTTCGAGGTGAGGGAGAACCCCGCGCTGCGCGCCCTGGCCGAGCTGGGCTGCCTGCGGCCTCAGAGCCTCATCGTCGCGGACAACCTCTCGCTGGGGAGCCTGAGCGGGCTGTCCTGCATCCAGGGGCTGACGTCGCTGTCCGTCACGGGCAACGCGCGCCTGCCCAGCGTGGATCTACCGGGCCTGTCCGGCGTGCTGGGAGACGTGCTCATCGCGGACAACCCCGCGCTCTTCAAGCTCACGAGCGCGCCCCTCGTCACCTTGGGCGGCGCCCTCACCGTGCGCAACAACCCGCTCCTCACGAGCCTCGCGGGCCTGGAGTCGTTGCAGTTCGCGGGGAGCATCGACGTGAGCGAGAACGCGGGCCTCACGTCCACCCAGGGCCTCGACTCGCTCATGCACGTCACGGACAGCATCGCGTTCTCGCTCAACCCGAGGCTGGAGTCGGTGGGCCACATGCCCGCGCTGCTGTGGGTGGGCGAGCGCCTCGCGGTGCTCGGCAACGTGGCGGTGCGGCGCGTGGAGGACCTGCCGGCGCTGCGCTCGCTCGGGTCGCTCCAGGTCATCGGCAATCCGCTGCTGGAAGCGATGCCCGCGCTGCGCGACGTGCTGCGCCTGGACGAGATGCTCGTGTTGGAGAACGCGAGGCTGGGCAGCCTGGAGGACCTGGGCGCCCTGCACGACGTGCGGATCCTCGTGGTGGCCAACAACCCGGCGCTGACCCGGCTGCGCCTCGACGCTCTCGCGCGCGTGTCCTTGGGCTTCCACGTGCGCGCCAACCCGAGCCTGCCCACCTGCCTCGCCACCACGCTCGCTCAAGCCACGTTCATCGGCGAGGCGGACATGCTGGGCATCGACGGCAACGACGACAGCGCCACCTGTCCACCAGCGCCCTGAGCGCAACTCGCGCGCGGTCGCTCCGCCGCGTCGCGAACCTCCGAGGGCGGGCTGGACTGCTCGCTCGCGCACAGGGCGGGGGCCTCGCGCGTTGTGACAGCGGAGGCCGAGCGCATGGCCAAGCCCGTCATCCTGGCAGTGGACGATGACCCCGAAGTGCTGCGCGCGGTGGAGCGCGACCTGCGTCGCCACTACGGGCGCGACTACCGCATCCTCGGCGCGGATCGCGGCGAGGCGGGACTGGAGGCCCTGCATCAGCTCCAGCTTCGCGGCGACGCGGTGGCCTTGTTCCTGGTGGACCAGCGCATGCCGGGGCTCACGGGCGTGGAGTTCCTCGAACGCGCCCGCGCCCTCTATGACGACGCCAAGCGCGTGCTGCTCACCGCCTACGCGGATACGCAAGCGGCCATCCACGCCATCAACGAAGTGCGGCTGGACCACTACCTGCTGAAGCCGTGGGAACCGCCCGAGGAGCGCCTCTACCCGGTGGTGACGGACCTGCTCGAGGACTGGCAGGCCAACCACCGCCCCGCCTTCGAGGGCATCCGCGTGCTGGGCAATCGCTGGTCGCCGCGCTCGCACGTGCTGAAGGATTTCCTGGGCAGCAACCAGATTCCCTATCAGTGGCTGGACGTGGAGGTCAGCGCGGAGGGACGGGCCCTGCTCGCGCGCGCCTCCGAGGGCGTGGAGAAGCTGCCGCTGGTGCTCTTCCCGGACGGCACGCGGCTGATGGCGCCGAGCACCTCGGAGGTGGCGGCGCGCATCGGGTTGAAGACGCGACCCACCAAGCCCTTCTATGACCTGGTCATCGTCGGCGGTGGGCCCGCGGGCCTCGCTGGCGCGGTGTATGGCGCGTCCGAGGGCCTGAGCACGGTGATGGTGGAGCGCACCGCACCGGGGGGACAGGCGGGCACCAGCTCGCGCATCGAGAACTACCTGGGCTTCCCCACGGGCCTGAGCGGCGCGGACCTGGCGCGGCGCGCGGTGACGCAGGCGGCGCGCTTCGGCGTGGAGATTCTCTCGCCGCAGGAGGTGACGGGCCTGCGCGTCCAGGACCCGTACCGCGTGGTGACGCTGGCGGATGGCGCGGAGCTGAGCTGCCACGCGCTGCTCGTCGCGACGGGGGTGCAGTGGCGCAGGCTGGACGTGCCGGGCATCGACGAACTCACGGGCGCGGGCGTGTATTACGGCGCCGCCCGCACCGAGGCCCTGCTCTGCAAGGACGAGGACGTCTACATCGTCGGCGGCGCCAACTCCGCGGGCCAGTCCGCGCTGTACTTCGCGCAGTTCGCCCGAAAGGTGACGCTGCTGGTGCGCGGCGACTCGCTGGAGCACGGCATGTCCAGCTATCTGGTGGAGCAGGTGCGCACCACGCCGAATGTGGAGGTGCTCTTGCGCACGCGCGTCACCCGCGTGGAAGGCGCGGGCCACCTGGAGCGCCTGCGCTTGCAGACCGAAGGAGCCCCCGGCGAGCGCGAGGTGCCCGCCGCCTCGCTGTTCATCATGATTGGCGCGGTGCCTCGGACCGAGTGGCTGGAAGGCGTGGTGGAGCGCGATGCACGCGGCTACCTCCTCACCGGACCGGACCTGATGCCGGAGGGCGCGCGGCCCCGAGGCTGGCGGCTGGAGCGAGCGCCCTACCTGCTGGAGACGAACGTGCCGGGCGTCTTCGCCGCGGGCGACGTGCGGCATGCATCGGTGAAGCGGGTGGCCTCGGGCGTGGGCGAGGGCTCCATCGCCATCTCGTTCATCCACCAATACCTGAGCGAGGTGTGACGTGGGCACGAACCTGGAAGGACCCGAGCGACAGGAGTGCCTGGAGACCGCGCTCCAACGCCAGGAGCGACTGGCCGCGCTGGGGCGCCATGCCGCGGGGCTCGCGCATGAGATGAACAACCCCGCCACCGCCGGGCGACGCGCGGCCGAGCAGCTCGCCCAGGCCTTGGACGCAGCGGAGGACTTGTCGCTCGGGTTGGACCGGTGGCGGCTCACGCCCGAGCAGCGGCTGGGCCTCTTGCGCGTGTGTCGCGAGAGCCAGGGTCGCGGCGCGACGCGAGACATGGAGCCGCTCGCGCGAGGCGACGCGGAAGATGCGCTGGCGGACTGGCTGGATGGCCAAGGGGTGCGTGATGCCTGGGGTCTCGCGCCCACGCTGCTGGACGCGGGCATCGGTCGGACGCAGCTCGAACCGCTCGCGACCTCGCTTCCGAACGAGTCGCTGCCCGACGCGCTCGCATGGCTCGAAGCGCTGGTGCGCTCCCGCGCGCTGCTCGTGGAGGTGCGGCAGAGCACCGCGCGCTTGTCCGAGCTGGCCCTGGCCGTGAAGTCCTACGCGCGCACGGGCGGCGACGCGCACGCGGAGGTGGACGTGCATGAGGGCCTGGACACCACGCTGGTGCTGCTCAACTACAAGCTGAAGCACGGCGTGACGGTGAAGCGCGACTACGACCGAGCCCTGCCCCACCTCCAGGCAAACCCCACCGAGCTGAACCAGGTGTGGACCAACCTCATCGACAACGCCATCGACGCCATGAATGGCCATGGCCACCTGGAGGTGCGCACCTCGCGCGAGGACGAGCACCTGTGCGTGGACATCATCGACGATGGCCCAGGCGTTCCCCCCGAAGTGGGCGCTCGCGTCTTCGAGCCGTTCTTCACCACCAAGCCCCGAGGCCAGGGAACCGGCCTGGGCCTCGACATCAGTCGACGCATCATCGAGCAAGGTCATCACGGCGCGCTGCGCCTGGAGTCACGACCGGGGCGCACGCGCTTCCGTGTGGAGCTGCCGCTGCGTCCCTCATGAGTCAGGCGCCGCGCAACTCCTCCGGCACCGCGCTGGGGTGCGCAACGCGCGGGGGAGTCCGTGGCGACGCGAGGACCGTGTCCAGGTCCATGGGCAGCCGCACCTCGAAGCGCGTGTCACCCGGCACCGAGCTGACGCGCAGCTCGCCGCGATGGAGCATGGACACCACGCGATGGGTGATGCTCAGCCCCAGGCCCGTTCCTTCGCCCACGCCCTTCGTGGTGAAGAACGGGTCAAAGATGCGCGGCTGCACCTCCGAGGGGATGCCCGGTCCGTCATCCGCCACATCGACCACCACGTGGTCTCCATCTCGGCGCGTGCTCAGCCGCAGCCGCCCCGTGCCCGTCTCGCTTCCCGCCATCGCGTCCGCCGCGTTCTCGATGAGGCTGGTCCACACCTGGTTCAGCTCGGTGCCGTAGGCGGTGATGCGCGGCAGCGTGGCGTCGTAGTCGCGCACCACGCGCACGCCGCGCAGCCGATGCGCCAGCATGGTCAGCGTGCTCTCCAAACCCTCGTGCACGTCCACGCGCTGGAGCGGCGCCTGGTCCAGGTACGTGTAGGAGCGGGCCGCGTTCACCAATGAGCTGATGCGTCCGCCCGCCTGCCGCACTTGCTCCAGCACCACGGAGATGCCGCGCGTGGCAGCCACCCAGCGCAGCGTTCCGGTCAGCACGTCGCCGGACAGGCCCTCGGTGTCCTGGGCGAGTCGCTCCGCATCCAGTCCCGCCTCCACCAGCTCGGGCGCGAGGGCCCAAGGCTCGGGCACCCCGCGCGCCTCCAGCCACTCCGACAGCCGCTCCTCCGCGTCACTGCGGTCGAGCGAGCCGAGCGTCACCACCGCCAGCGCTCCGGGCACGAGCAGCGCGCGCACTTGAGCGCCCGCCAACGCGCGACAGTCCAGCGCGAGCGCCAACGTGGGCAGGGACTGGAGCGCATCCTCCAGGTCATGCACGCCGCGCATGACCGCCGACACGGGATTGTTCAGCTCGTGCGCGAGCCCCGCGGCCAGCGTGCCCAGCGACGCCAGCTTCTCCTGCTGGAAGGCGATGGTCTGAAGCGCGCGGCTGCGCTCGGCCATCTTCCGGAGGATCTGCTCGTTCGCGGTGGGGCAGTTGGCCAGCATCTGCCAGAAGGCCCGGTCCGTCAGGCGCAGCAAGCGCGAGGGGAGCAGCGCGCGGGCACTGGCGAGAAAGCCCTGACCGAGCAGCAGCGGCACCTCGCCGAAGAAGTCGCCCGCTTGGAAGTGGCTGACGAGCATCTCCACTCCGGCCACGTTCTTGGTGATGCGCAGCTCTCCCTCCAGGACGATGAAGAAGGACGCGGGCTCGCCCTCGCGCCCCACCCACTCACCGGACTCCAGCCGCACCTCCACCGATTCGGCGCGCAGCCAGGCGGCCTCCTCATCGCCCGCGCCGGAGAGCAAAGGCACGCGGCGCACCTCCTCCAGCGTGAGGAAGCGAGCGGCATCGGGAGGGGGCGCCGTGGGCGCAGACGTGGGCTCCGGCTTCATGTGTTCAACGATGCGCGCCACGCGCGCGCTCCGCTGTCTCCCGTTCGGCCTCGTCCGCACGGCGCTCGACCTGCCGTGCCCTCGGTGACGCTGGCGCCCATCGTGAGCCGGGAGCGCTTGTGAGGAACGACGCGCGGGGTACAGTCGGCCCCCTTTCAAGGCCGCCCATGTCGACCCCGAGCATGCCCGCGCGGGACGAAGCTGCTCCGTCCGCGCCCTCCCCGTCCCTCGTCGCTCCGCCCGAGCCTCGGCCCGAGCGCCGCCTGCCGCGCCTGCTCGCCGCGCTCGGGGGCCTGGGCTGGTTCCTGTGCCTGGGAGGTGGCGCCGTCATCCCGCCCACGCGCATCGCATGGATGATGCACGAGGACTGGGCCGCGCACGTGATGGGCTGGCTCTTCTTCCGCAACGCGCCCTGGGGCCTGCCGCTCGGCGCCGCGCCCAATCACTTCCATCCGTATGGCTCATCGGTGGCGCTCACCGATGGCAACCCGTGGCTGGCGGTGCTGTTCAAGCCCTTCTCCCGCCTGCTGCCTCTGGACTTCCAGTACACCGGCGCGTGGCTGGCGCTGTGCTTCGTGCTGATGGGGTACTTCGGCGCGAGGCTGGTGGCCACCGTGTCCACGCGCGCGGTGCATCAGGTGCTCGGCGGCGTGCTGCTGACCTTGGCGCCGGTGATGGCGGCGCGCTTCAGTCACCCGACGCTGTGCGCGCACTGGCTGCTCGTCGCGATGCTATGGCTGGACCTGCGCAGTAATGCTCACCCGAGCGATGCGCGACGCGCCCTCTGGCTCGCCGCCCTCTTCAACGCGGTGGCCGCGGGCACGCATCCGTACTGGGTCGCGATGCTGTTCCCCCTCACGTTGGCGCTCGCGGCGCGGCTCCTGTGGGACGGCGCGCTGGACCTGAAGCGCGCGGCCGTGGCGGTGGTGGGAATCGCGGTGCTCGACGGGGCGCTGTTCTCCCTCTTCGGCTACTTCGGCGGCAGCGCGCTGGGCGCGGAGGGCTTCGGCGAGTTCTCCGCGGACCTCGCCACGTGGGTGAATCCGCTCGGCTGGTCGCGCTGGCTGCCCAGCCTTCCCTCGGGGCCGCGCCAGGGCGAGGGCTATGGATACCTGGGCGCGGGGGCCTTGCTGCTGCTGACGCAGGCGATGTTCAGTCTCGCAGTGCGCTGGAGAGAAGTGCGCGCGCTGCCGTGGCGCCGTGCACTGCCCGCGACCCTCGTCGCCGCGTTGATGGTCGTCTATGCGCTGTCCTCGCACGTGACGCTGCTGGGCGCGCCCGTGGCCGACCTGAGCGCGCCGTATGCGCGGCTCGCCACGCTGACGAATGCGTTCCGCGCCTCGGGCCGCTTCGTGTGGCCCATGCACTACCTGCTGGTCTGCGGGGCCGTGCTGCTGGTGGCGCGCCTGTGGCGACAGCGCCCGTGGGTGGTCACCGTCGTGCTCGCAATGGCCGTCGCGGTGCAGGCCAGCGACGTGCGCACGGAGCGCAGTCCCTTGCATCGACTCGGAGACTTCCGACGCCTGGAGTCTCCCGCGTGGGCGGAGCTGAAGGGCGCCTATCCGCACCTCGCCCTCTTCCCGCCCCACGTCCAGTGGGTGTGCCGCTACAACGAGCCGCTGGTGAACGCGCTCGCCTACGTGGCCTACCGCGAGGGCCTCACGTTCAACAGCGGCTATGCCTCGCGCACGCCCCCCGAGCTTGCTGAGGAGTGCCAGGCGCGACTCCCTCGCGGCGGCGTGGCCGAGGACACCGCCTACGTCGTGGCGCCGGAGAACCTGCCCGACTTCCTCGGCGCCGGCGCGAGCTGCGGCGTGGTGGAGGGGTTGCCGGTGTGCGTCGCGGGCACACGCACGGACACCTTCGCGCAGCGCCTGGCGAAGCAGCCCCTGCGCGCGAGCCCCTGAACGTCCAACGCCTGACGCTGCAGGGCCTCGGTCTCGCCCCGCCGTGCGCACGAGCGTCCGCCCGTGCACGGCGGTCCCGCGGGACCATGGTCGGAGTTCCCCTCCGGACGTGAAGTGGAGCCGCCTCGCTTTCGGGCGAGGTCCGTCCACGTCAAACCGTGAGGAACCCATGGCCGGTCAGATTCAAGGCGCGTACTTCAAGGCAATCATCGGCTCGATGACTGCCGCGTCGCATCGCTTTCCGCAGCAGCAGCAGTTCGTCAACAGCATGCGAGACGAAGCCTGGTACGACTGGGAGGACTACGTGCGGATGACGAGCGAGCTTCAGACGGCGCTCGGAGACAAGGGCATGGAAGCGCTCGCGCAGAAGTCGGTGATGCGCTCGCTGCCGCTGTTTCGCGCGCGCGGCATCGACTCGGTGGAGAAGGTGTTCGGCGGCTACGACGCCCTGTCGCGCGACGCGGTGCGCGACCTGCCCGCCGGCGAGTCCATGCGCACCGTGGCCTTCACCACCACGTCCGCTGAACTCGAGACCGAGTCGCGCCTCCCCTCCGCGCTGCTGCTCGGCACGTTCCGAGGCTTCTTGATGGGACTGGGCAAGCTCGTCACCGAGACGAAGGTCACGACGCGCGGCACCACCCGGCGCTTCTCGCTCAAGTGGGTGTGACTGAAAATGCGTGCAGTATCCAGCCCGCTTGGTTAGCTTCCGCCGCGCCCGAGTTCCCTCGGGCCTTCGAGTGAGGGGAAAGCCATGCCAGCGGTCGAGACGTATCCGGCGGGAACGGTGTCCTGGGTGGACCTGATGACGCCGAACGTGGAGAAGTCTCGCGCCTTCTACAGCGCGCTCTTCGGGTGGACGTTCACGTCGAGCGACAAGGAGAAGGGCGAGTACTCGACGTTCCAGCGCAACGGGCGAAGCGTGGCGGGCATGATGCCCACGCCTCCCAACATGGGCGCCGCCGCGTGCTGGTCCCTCTACTTCAACGTGGCGGACATCCAGGCCAGCGCGGAGCGCGTGCGCGCGAACGGCGGCCGGGTGGAGGTCCCTCCCAAGGACACCGGGGGCGAGGGGCGCTTTGCCGTCTGTGTGGACCCCACGGGCGCGTACTTCTGCCTGTGGCAGGCCCTGAAGCACGTGGGCTCGGGGTTGGTGAACGAGCCGGGCGCGATGACCTGGCATGAGCTGCACACGCGCGAGGCGGCGCGGGCGCGCGACTTCTACACCGCCGTCTTCGGCCACGAGGCGCGCAAGCTGGACGGGATGGAGTTCTGGACGCTGCGCGTGGGCGAGGCCACCGCCGCGGGCATCTTCCAGTCGAACGCCCCCACGCCGTCGAACTGGCAGACCTACTTCGCGGTGGCTGACGTGGACGAGGCGACGAAGACCGTCACGCGCATGGGCGGGCGCGTGCTGGCGTCCGGAATCAACAGCCCGTTCGGCCGCGTCGCCGTGGTGAGCGACGACGCGGGCGCGACGTTCTCCATCATCCAGCTCTCACCGCGCTAGGTCGCCGAGCGCCACCAGGGCCGCGGCCATCACCTGCTTGACGGGGATGCCCGCGGCCTCGGCCACGCGCCGACAGTCCTCGAACTCGGGATGGGCGTTGAGCACCGCGCCCTCGCGCAGGCCCCGCTTCACGCGCACGCGGCCCCACGGCGTCTCCACCTCCACCCAGTCGCGCGCGAGCGCCTGCCGCTCCACGCGGTGGTAGCGCACGCCCAGCGAGGTGGACTCGCGCAGGAGCAGCTCCACCATCGCGTCGCGCAGGCCGCCCTCCACCAGCACGCCGAGGAGGTGGCCCGGCCGGCTCTTCTTCATCACCACCGGCGTCACCCACGCGTCGAGCGCGCCCGTGCCCAGGAGCCGCTCCAACAGGTGGCCCAGGAGCTGCGGCGTGGCGTCATCCAGGTTCGCTTCCACCACCCACAGGCCCTCGGTGCGCGGCGCCTCCATGCGCCCCAGCGAGGCGCGCAGCACGTTGGGCCGGTCGCGGAAGTCCTTGGTGCCCACGCCGTAGCCGACCTTCTCCACGATGAAGTCGGGGGGGTGGCCAATGCGCGTGAGCACCTTCAGCAGCGCCGCGCCCGTGGGCGTGGTGAGCTCGCCCACACCCTCGAAGCGCACGGGAACGTCGCGCAGCAACTCCAGCGTGGCGGGCACCGGGATGGGCATGTTGCCGTGCGCCACGCGGATGGTGCCGCTGCCCAGCGGCGGCGGCGCCGCATGCACCTCTGGGTCGCCGAGCAGCTCCAGCACGACGGCCGCGCCGCAGACGTCCACGATGGAGTCCACCGCGCCCACCTCGTGGAAGTGGATGTCCTCCAGGGACACGCCATGCACCTTCGCCTCGGCCTCGCCGATGGCGCGGAAGACCGCCAGCGCGCGCTCCTTCACGCGCGGGGACAGCGTGGTCGCCGACTCGATGAGCTGTCGGATGTCCGAGTAGGCGCGATGCGGGTGCACCTCGCGCTCGTCCAGGACGACGTCCAGGTGCGTGCCGCTGATGGCGTGGCGCACCGCGCGCTTCACCGCCAGCTTCCAGCCCGGCACCTGCAAGCCGCTCAACGCCTGGGTGAGCGCCTCGGGCGAGACGCCCAGGTCGATGCCCGCCGCCAGGAACATGTCCCCCGCGATGCCGCCCACGGGCTCCAGGTACAGAATCCGCCGCACGTCGTGCTCCTTCTCCAAGCGCCGCTAGCGCTTGCCCCGGGTGCGCGAGATGAGCGCCGCGTAGAACCCACCGCCGAAGCCGTTGTCGATGTTCACCGTCGCCACGTTCGAGGCGCAGGAGTTGACCATCGCCAGGAGCGCGGACACGCCGCCGAAGTTGGCGCCGTAGCCCACCGACGTCGGAACCGCCACCACGGGGATGCCCACCAGGCCGCCGAGCGCGCTCGCCAGCGCACCCTCCATGCCGGCCACCACCACGGCCGCGTGGCACTCCTGAATCTCCTCCCGGCGCCGCAGCAGGCGGTGGATGCCCGCCACGCCCACGTCGTAGACGCGCCGCACCTCGGCGCCCAGGGCCTCGGCGGTCAGCGCGGCTTCCTCTGCCACGGGGATGTCGCTGGTGCCCGCCGTCACCACCGCCACGCGGCCCGCGCGGGCCTTGCGCTGGCGCCAGTGGAAGATGCGCGCCACGGGGTGGTACTCGGCCTTGGGGAAGCGGGCGAGCAGGGCCTCGGCCTTCTCCGGCTGCAGCCGCGTCACCAGCACCGTCTGCTTGCGCTCCACCAGCGCGCCCACGATGCCCAGTAGCTGCTCCGCCGTCTTCGGCTCGCCCAGCACCACCTCGGGAAATCCGAAGCGCAGGTTGCGGTGCGTGTCGAGCGTCGCGTAGCCCAGCTCCGCGAACGGCAGGTCCTTCAGCCGGCCCACCGCATCATCCAGCGACACCTTCCCCGACTTCACCTGCCCGAGGAGTTGCTTCAGCGCCTTCTCGTCCATGGGCGCCCCATACCTCAGGCGACGCCTCGGGTGAATGCATCCCGCGCGCGGGCCGCCCCAAAAGCCGGCCGGGCGCTACAGGCCCAGGCGAGCCAGGAGCACTCCGGCGCTCTCTCGCTCCAGAATCAGGAGCATCTGCCCGGACACGGGCGGCGAGGCGCACGCCACGGTGAAGTGTGTCTCGGTCACCACCACCCGCCGGGCGCCACCGTGCACCGCGTCGCCCATCGCGTCGCGCAGCACGTCCTGCCCCGGGCCTCGCCGCAGGGTGGGCACGGTGGGGAGCAGCCGCCACCGGGTGAGTCGGCCAATGGCGGACAGGCACGCGCTGGCGGCGATGTTCGCGGCCTCCTCGAGCGCGCTGTCCCGTTCGAGCGGGCTGGCGGGCTGACCGCCCAGGAGCACCGACTCCAGCACCGCGCCGTCGCGAGGCGTCAGCACCATCATCTGCGCGCCCTGCAGCTCGCCCGTCATGCCCAGGTGGACGGCCGCCACGGGTGCGTGCCCGCCCAGCCGCAGCGCGACCTCCGTGGCGCTCGACACCAGGACGCGCGGCACGGAGAGGTCCACCTGCCCGCGGACGAGGCGAGCCAGCGCATTGGCCGCATGGCCGCAGCCGATGTTCGCCACCTCCCGCAGCGCGTCGAGCTGCGTGTCACTGGGCAGAAGCACGTTCACGCGGACAGTAACCTCGGAACGTCCAGGATGAAGACCGGACGGCCACTGCCCAGGATGGTCACCCCAGAGAGGCCCGGCAGCAAGTCCAAGGGTCGCGACAGCGGCTTGAGCACCACTTCCTCCTGGCCCAACAGCCGGTCCACCGCCAGCGCCACCTTCCCCGAGTCCCCCTCCATCACCACGAAGGGTCGCAGCCCCTTGCGCTCCGGGGCCGGCACTCCGAGCAGCGCCCCCAGCGCGTGCACCGGCAGCAGCCCGTTGCCGTGAGGCAGCAACGCCGTCTCGCGGCTGCGGCTGAGCGTGTCGCCGTCCGCCTCCGTGGCGCCCACCACCTTGGCGATGGGCAGGCCGAACACCTCGTCTCCCACCTCCACCAGCAGCAGGTGCACCACCGCCACGGTGAGGGGCAGGCGCAGCGTGAAGCGCGTGCCGCGGCCTCGCTCGCTGTCGATCTCCAGCGTGCCGCCCACGCTCTCCACCACGCGCTTGACGGCGTCCATGCCCACGCCGCGGCCGGAGATGTCCGTCACGTCCTTGGCCGTGGACACCCCGGGCAGGCACGACAGCAGGAAGGCCTCGCGGTCCGTCATGCGGGCGGCGGCCTCCGGAGTCAGGAGGCCGCGCGTCACCGCCGCCGCCTTCAGCTTCGCCGGGTCCATGCCTCGGCCGTCGTCCTCGATTTCGACGATGACGCGGTCGCGCGCGCGGCGCACCGCCACCAGCACGCGTCCCCGCGAGCCCTTCTTCGCGGCCAGCCGCTCCTCGGGCGCCTCCAGCCCGTGGTCGATGCAGTTGCGCAGCAGGTGCAGCAGCGGATCCGCCAGCTCGTCGAGGATGGCCCGGTCCAGCTCGATCTCGGCGCCGGTGATGACCAGGTCCACCTCGCGCTCCTTGCGGCGGGCGATGTCGCGCGCGGCGCGGGGCAGGCGGTCCGTGATGAGCGACAGCGGCGTCATGCGCGCGCTCATCACCTTGTCGTGCAGGTCCTTCACCAGCGTGTGCAGCCGGTAGACGCCCTCCTCCAGCTCGGGGCGCGCGTTCTCCGGCAGCACCTTGCCCACCTCGCGCAGGCGGGCCGTGGCGAGCATCAGCTCGCCCACCGTGTCGAGGAAGTAGTCCAGCAGCTCCGTGCGCACCCGCACCGTGCGCGAGCCGCCCGTCTCTCCACTGGAGCGCGCGCTGTCCGGCGCCGCCACGGTGGGCGGGGCAGGCGCGGGCGCGGCCACCGCCGCCTTGACGGAGACGACCTCCACCTCGGCCACGTTCCGGAGCGCGCTGTGGATGCCCGTGTCGCCCACGGACGTCTCCAGCTCCACCTGGATGTAGCCATCCGGGATGCGTCCGGCCTTCAGCTCCTCCAGCGAGGGGCGCAGGTCCAGGAGCGTGCCCAGCGTGGTGAGCCGCTTGTGCACCAGGAAGGCGCGCACTCCGGGCACCTGGCAGGTGGGAGCAATGCGCAGCTGCACCGCCCAGCGCTGCATCGGTGCGCGGGCCTCGCCCTCGGGCCGAGGCGTCAGCGCGCCCCCCGCGGCGGCCTGGAGCCCACCGCTCAAGTCGACGCCCGGCGCGGGCCGCACGGCGACCTCTTGTGCGACGAGCGCCGGAGCCTCCGCGGGCCTCGGCTCGCGCGCGGTGGAGCCGCTCTCGGCCCCTGCCCCTGACGAGAGTCCACCGGCGGACGACCCGGGGCGCGGGTCCGCCGGCACGCTCTTCGAGCCCGGGGGCCGAGGCGTCTCGTCAGGCGCGGGCGCGGAGGACTCGGGCGCCTTCGTGGGAGCGGGCTCGGGGCTTGAGGGAGGCTCGGCCGCCGCGTCCGTGGCGGGCTTGAGCACCGTGACGCGCGCCACGCGGGTGGTGGCGGGCGCGTGGCCGGTGATGGTGGTGACGCGGGCGCTGAGCTGCTGAAGCAGCGCGGTGGCCTCGGCGGGCTCCTTGTTCTCGGCGACGGCGCGCACCTGGGCGAGCAGCGCGTCCGCGGCGCCGAGCAACAGGTCCACCAGGTCCCGGTCCAGCCGGCTGCGGTCCTGCCGCACGGCGTCCACCAGGTCTTCCACGCGGTGGGCCAGGATGGCGATGGGCTCGAAGCCCATGGACGAGGCCATCCCCTTGACGGAGTGGGCGTGCCGGAACATCGAGTCCACCGCGCTCGACGAGCCTTCGCGCTCCAGCTGCACGAGGTCTCGGCTCAGGGCCTCCAGATGCTCGCTGGCCTCGGAGATGAAGAGTCCGAGGTAGCGGGACATGTCCATCGTCATGACCCGACCTCTTCGGGAACGGCGGAGCGGGCGCGCGTGGCCGGCGCGCCAGCGTTCACACCTCGCCCAGCACCTTCTTGACGACCGCCAGCACATCCTCGGCGCGGAACGGCTTGACGATGAAGTCCGACGCGCCCGCCTCGATGGCCTCCATCACCAGGCTCTCCTGCCCAAGGGCGGAGCACATGATGACGACGGCGCTGCTGTCCTGCTTGATGATTTCCCGCGTGGCCTCGATGCCGCTCTTGAAGGGCATCACGATGTCCATCGTCGTGAGGTCGGGCTTGAACTCCTTGAACTTCTCCACGGCCTCGAGGCCGTTGGCCGCCTCACCGACGACCTCGAACCCTCCAGACGCAAAGATGTCCTTGATCATGTTGCGCATGAAGATGGCGTCGTCGACGACCAGGACCCGCTTAGCCATGTGAAGAACTCGCCTCCGATTCCGGCCTACCGGCGCGGACACTACCATCCGCGCTTTCCGGGGGGCTACTCACTTGGAGGGGGTGAACAAGGCAACCACCGCGGCATCCAAGCCCTCCGGCTCCAGGACGGTCACCCCGAGGCCGCCCAACCGGGCAACCCCACGCACGGCCGGAGTGACCCGGCCCGGCGCGGTGCTGATGCGCTCCACCGCCTCGATGCCGTCCACGTCCGTCACCAACAGTCCCAGGTCCCGGCGCCCCCGGTCCAGCAGCACGACCCGGGCGGGTGGCGTGGGCCCCTCGGGCAGATTCAACAACTGGCGCAACTCCACCACTGTCACCACCCGGCCGCGCAGGTTCATCACGCCGGTGATGGCTGGCGGCGCGCGGGGAACGAGGGTGAAGCGCGCGGGGGGCACCACCACCTCGCGGACGGCCGACAGCGGCAGCCCGTAGCGCTCCTTCTCCACCCGGAAGATGACGTGGCGCACGGTGGGGACTTTCTAGCAGGAGGGCCGAGTGGTCCGCCGCGACACCGGACCGCTGCGTCAGGCGCCCAGGCGGAAGCTGCGCACCACGCTCTGCAGCTCCACGGAGAGGTTGGTGAGTTCGCTCGCCAGCGATGTCATGCGGGAGACGGCGGCGGTCTGCTCCTGGATGACGGCCTGGATGGCCTCGGTGGAGCTGGCGTTGTTGCGCGCCACCAGCTTGATTTCCTCGATGGCCTTCACCATCTCCTCGCTGCCCTTGAGCTGCTCGCGAGCGCTGTCGGAGATGAGGTGCACCTTCTCCGCGCCCTTGCGCATGGTGTCGGTGATGGACCCCATGGAGCGCACGATGTTGGTCAGGTCCTCGCGGCCCTCGGCCAGCTCCGCGATGCCTTCCTTCATGGCACTGACGACGGAGGTGGACTGACCGGAGATGTCGCGCGCGAGCTTGGAGATCTGCTCGGCGGAGCGGCCCGCGCTCTCGGCGAGCTTGCGGACCTCGTCGGCGACCACCGCGAAGCCGCGGCCGTACTCACCCGCGCGCGCCGCCTCGATGGTGGCGTTGAGGGCCAGGAGGTTCGTCTGCTGCGCCACCTGGGTGATGGCGTCGACGATCTTGGAGATCTCCTGCGTCTTCTCGCCGAAGGCGAACACCTGTTGGCTGGCGGACTCGATGCGGTTGAAGACCTTCTTCACCTTGTCGCCCGCGAGCCGCGCGGCCTTGGAGCCGTCCTCGGCCGCGCCGCTCGTCTCGGCGGTCGTCTTGGCGGCGTCCTCGGCGCTGACGGCGGTGCGCTGGATGCTGCCCGCCATCTCGGTGATGACCTTGGACGTCCGGGAGACGAGCTGCGACTGCGTCTCCGCGCCGCTGGCGATGCGCTCCATGGACGAGCCCACTTCTTCCGTGGACCCGTTGACGTTCTCCGCCGAACGCTGCAGGTCGATGGCCGTGTCGGCCACGCTCTTGGCGGTGTCCTGAATCTTGCCCACCAGCTCGCGCAGGTTCTCCTGCATGCGCGAGATGGCGCCCGTCAGCTCGTCAATCTCGTCGCGGGTGCTGTGCGCCTCGGCGGCCACGGGCTTGGACAGGTCGCCCTGGGAGATTTCGAAGGCGGAGCGGCTGAGCACCTTCACGCGGATGACGCGCGCGAGCAGCGAGGGCAGGAGCGCGGCGCCACCAAAGGTGATGAGCACGCCGCCGCCGACGCGGATGAGGTAGCGCAGGTTGCCCCAGTCCGAGCCGAACAGAGACTCACTGCCCATCAACCACGCGCCAAGGATGGCGCCGAGGAGGATGTAGCCCGTGAAGATCTTCCGGTGCAGCGAGACCTCTCGGGTGGTCTTGGGCCCCTCCACCGAGCGCAGCAGTCGCTGCACGGGCTCGCGCCGTGGGGTGAGGCCAGAGGAAGGGTCGTCGCGAAGGGGGCGGCGCACGAGGGGTGCTTTCGGCGGGAGGTGCGGAAGCGGTCACCGGATTTAGCCTTGCCGTCCGGCAGGGTCAATCCACCTGCCCCTACCTGCTCGCCCGTCCCCTGAAGTGATCGAACCCTGGCGCGGGTGGCACGCACCGACCGGCTGCGTTGAGGACGACCCACCCCCGTTCCCGAGTCAGCTCGCCAATGCGCGTCACGCGCTCGCCAGCGCGAGCACACGCGCGCTCGAACGCCCGTTCGCGGGAGGGGGGAACGGCCAGCAGGAGCTCATAGTCCTCGCCACCCGCGAGCGCGCCCTCGGGCCCGAGCGCGGCGCGCACCGCGGGAGACAGCGGCAGCCGCTCCAGCTCCATCCGCACGCCCACGCGCGATGCCTCACACAAGTGCCCCAGGTCCTGCGCCAGCCCGTCCGACACATCCATCCCCGCCGAGGCGAAGCGCGAGGCGATGCGCCCCAACGCGACGCGAGGCTCGGGCCGCCGCTGGCGCCGCACCGCCGAGCCCCGGGTGACACCGCGCTGCAGCTGCTGGAAGCCCAGCCGCGCATCGCCCAGCGTGCCGGAGACGTAGAGCGCGTCTCCGGGCCGAGCCCCCGAGCGCAGCAGCGGCGCGCGAGCCAACGCGCCCGTGACGGTGAGGGTGACGGACACCTCGCGCGCGGAGGTGAAGTTGCCGCCCACGAGCGCGATGCGATGCGCCCGAGCCAGCGCCGCCATGCCGCGCGCCAGAGCGGACAGCTCGCGCGGTGGATAGTCGCGGGGCAGCGCGAGCGCGCAGACGAACCAGCGCGGCGTGGCCCCCATGGCCGCCAGGTCGGAGAGGTTCACCGCGAGGGCCTTGTGCCCGATGTCCGCGGCCGAGAACGTGGCCCGCGTGAAGTGCACGTCCTCGACGATGGCATCGGTGGTGACGCACGTCGCCTCGCGCGAGGGCGCAATCACCGCGCAATCGTCTCCGGGGCCCACGGGCACGCGCGCGCGAGGGAAGTGGGAGAGGAAGCGCTGGATGAGGTCGAACTCACCGGGCACGGCGCCCTCCGTGTCCCGCGATGGCGCTGGCGCCCCGCCTCGTCCCGCCCCCCTCGTGCTCAACCCGCATGACGTCCCATCCTCGGTGCCCGCGCCGCGTCCGACCGCGCGACCATAGCCCGCGCCGCCGACGGGGAGGGCAGCGAGCACGTCACGTGGCGTTGACGCCCCCGCGCTCGCGAGGCATAGGAGTGTGGGCCCCCACGGCGCTCCTTGCCGCGCCGCCGGCCGAAGGAGGACCCCCGCAGCGTGAGCACCGCCCCCATCCACACCCTGGCTCGCCCGTCCGAAGCAACCGGTGGGGATACGTCCAGCCGAGCGGGGAGGTCGGGGCGATGACGGTGGCGATGCCGGGAGGACCGCTCACGCCGCAGCCCGCGCTCGACCTGCGGCGTCGGCTGGCCACGGAGGCGCTCGGGTGTGGCCTGCTCGTCGTGGCGCTGGATGGCGCGCACCACCTCGCCGAGCACCTGGGCGCGGGGCCCGCGGAGGGCCGCCTCTTCATGTCGCTGGCGGCGGGCGCCGTCCTCGCCTGCCTCATGGGCGTGCTGCGCCCGTTCTCTGGTGCACACTTCAACCCGGCGCTCACCTTCGCGGACGCGCTGGGAGACGGGACACCGTGGCGCGAGCTGCCGCGCTACGCGCTCGCGCAGCTCCTCGGGAGCCTGGTGGGTCGGCTCGTCGCGCACCTCATGTGCGGCGAGCCCCTGCTGCTCGCCACGCGCATGCCCGCGGCCAGCGGCGCCCAGTTCCTCACCGAGATGGTGGCGACCTTCGGCCTGCTCGTGGTGGTGCGTGGCTGCGTGCGAACGCGGCCCGCCGCCACGCCCCTGGCCATCGCGGCCTACGTGGCCGCCACCGTCTGGTTCACCGACTCGCGCTCGCTGGCCAACCCGGCGCTGGTGCTGGCCCGCGCCGCCAGCGCGCGCCTGGGCGTCATCCGTCCCATGGAGGTCGAGTCCTTCGTGGCGGCACAGCTGCTCGGCGCCGCGCTCGCGGTGGGCCTCTTCCGCTGGCTGCTCGCGCCTCGGGAGCGAGTGGGTCCGCGCCTTCCCGAGACGGTCGTCTTCGAGAGCGCCGTCGCCGGTCCGGCCCAGCTGGCCGCCGCCCTCTTCAACACGCTCGCGCACCCCGAACGGGCCCGCGCCGAGGTGGCGCCCTCCCCCCCGTCGGGTGAGGAGCTGCCCGCCACCGTGAGCGCGCTGATGAAGGAGGCAGGGCTGCGTCCCGCGCCGCTCCACGCGCGCGGCGAGCTGCCTGGGCGGATCATCCTCCTGGAACTCTCTGGCGCCGCGCCGGGCCTGGACACGCGCCTGCGCGAGTGCTGGCAGCTCCCCGCCGTCTCCCCGTCGAATGAAGCCGGTGCGCGCGCCCTGCACACCGCGCTGCGCGCCCACCTTCAACGGCTGCTCGCCAAGCAGGGCTGGGAGCGGCTGCACGTCGTCGGAGGCACCTCGTCCGAGGGGCCTCGTCCCACGTCCTGAACCCATCGCCTCGCAAGGACTCGCTCCACATGGAAGGACTTCCTCCCGTCGTCACCTGGCCGCCGCTGCAGACGCTGATGCGCCTGACGCTCGCGCTCGCGGTGGGTCTGTTCGTCGGCCTGGAGCGGGAGTGGCGTGGCAAGGAGGCGGGCCTGCGCACGTTCGGCTTCGCCGCGCTCTTGGGCGGCATGGGGGGACTGCTCGGCCCGAACTTCGCGCTGCTCAGCGTCGCGCTGTTGGGCGTGCTGCTCTGCTTCCTCAACTGGCAGTCGCTGCGCGCGAATGGCACCGCGGAGCTGACCACGTCGGCGGCGCTGCTGGTGACGGGACTGACGGGCGTGCTGTGCGGCCTGGGCCACACCGTCACACCGGCGGCGGTGGGCGTGACGACGGCGGGCCTGCTCGCGTGGAAGGAGCGGCTCGCCACCTTCAGCCACAAGATCACCGCCGAGGAGCTGCGCTCGGCCATCCTGCTGGCCATCCTCGCGTTCGCCGTCTACCCGATGCTGCCCGCGCAGCCGGTGGACCCGTGGGGCCTCATCGCGCCCCGAGGCGCGTGGGTGACGGTGGTGCTCATCGCGGCCATCGGCTTCGTCAACTACCTCTTGTGGAAGGTGTTCGGCGCGCACGGCGTGGAGGTGACGGGCTTCCTGGGCGGCCTCGTCAACAGCACCGTCACGGTGGCGGAGCTGGCCAACCGCGTGCGCGAGACGGCCGGGCGCCTGCTCGACGCGGCGTATCGCGGCGTCATGCTGGCCACGTCCGCCATGGCGCTGCGCAACGCGGTGCTGCTGGGGCTGTTGTCCTTCCACGCGCTGGTGGACTCGGCGCTGCCGCTGGCGCTCATCTTGCTGTCGAGCACGGGGCTCGCGCTGGTGCGCACCCGCGCCATTCCGCTTCCCGAGAGCGAGGCCCCGGCCCTGCCCCTCAAGTCTCCGTTCTCGCTGCCGTCGGCCCTCAAATTCGGGCTCATCTTCCTGGTGCTCCAGGTGGTGGGCACGGTGGGGCAGCACCTGTTGGGACGCGCGGGCTTCTACGCCGTCAGCGCGGTGGGCGGGCTCGTCTCCAGCGCCTCGGCGGTGGCCTCGGCCGCGTCGCTCTGCGCGAACGGCACCATCTCCGCCACCACCGCGGGCGTGGGCGCCATCATCGCGTCGCTGGCGAGCGCGCTCATCAACTTCATCCTCGTGGCGCGCGTGTCCAACGAGCGCATGCTGACGCTCCGCCTGGGCCGCGCGCTGGGTGTCGTCTTCGTGCTGGGGCTCGCCGGCGCGCTCGTGCAGTCGCACCTGCCGTCGCTGATGCCGTGACGCAGGTGAGGCCGGGCCCTCGCGCGGGCCCGGTCAGAAGCGATCCGGCTCCGGAATGGGAGCCGAGGCGACCCGGTCCGCGATGGGCGGTTGCAGCGGCAGCACCACGATGAAGCGCGAGCCGCTGCCGTAATCGCTCTCCACCCACACGCGACCGCCGTGCGCCTGCACCAGGCTCTTGACGATGGCGAGCCCCAGCCCCGCGCCGCCGTACTCGCGCGTCGAGCTGCCATCGACCTGGTAGAAGCTCTGGAAGATGCGCTCGAACTCCTCGGTGCGGATGCCGACCCCGTTGTCCTCGACGGTGATGCGGTAGCCCGCGGCGCCCAGCTCCGCCTGCGCGCCCGCCTCGGACAGCCGCACGCGCACGCGCCCGCCCGGAGGCGTGAACTTCACCGCGTTGGCCAGCAGGTTCACCACCACCTGCCGCAGCTTCTCCATGTCTCCGGCCAACCGAGGCTGCGGCAAGCCGGGCACCTGCACGTCCAGCGCCAGGCTCTTGCGCTGCGCCTGGGGCGACACGCTCGACACCGCGGTCTGGATGACCTGCCCCAGGTCCACCGGCGCCATGGCCAACCGCAGCCGGCCCGCCTCAATCTGGCTCAGGTCCAGCAGCGAGGAGATGAGGTTGAGCAGCGTCTCGCCCTTCTCCACGATGGTGCGCACATACTGGAGCTGCTCGACGTTGAGCGCGCCCGCCAGCCCCTCCGCGAGCATCTCCGAGTAGCCCAGGATGGACGCGAGCGGCGTGCGCAGCTCATGGCTCACGGTGCCGAGGAAGCTCGACTTCAGCCGGTCCAGCTCCTTGAGCCGCGCGTTGGCCTGCACGAGCCGCGTGTTCTGCGACTCCAGCTCGCGGTGCGTCTCCAGCATCGCCTCGATGTGGACCTGCGTCGTCAGGTACGTCTTCTGCCCGCTCGCCACGAGCGCGCCCAGCACCTGTCCGAAGTGGGCCAGCACCTGCGCCGCCGTGCGCTCGGGGGCGCGGCGCACCTTGGCCACCAGCTCGCGGGCGCGCGCCAGGTCCAGCCCTTCGATGTCCGTCAGCGTGTGGGGGAAGTCGTCCAGCTCCTCGGGGGTGAAGGGCCCCAGGATGACGCGCCCGAGCAGGTCCCCTTCCCAACGGATGGGCATCACCACGTAGCGCAGGCCGGTGAAGCAGGGCATCGCCACGAGCCCGGCGGACTCGGCCTCCTCGGCGTCCGCCACGCGCGCGCCCAGGTTGGGCACCACCGGTCCGTCCTTCACCCGCGCCACGGTGGCGACACAGCGCGCGCGGCCCTCGGGGAAGGAGAAGACATACGCGCAGAAGTCGCCGTGCCCCACCTTCACGTCCGCGAGCTTCGAGCCGCGAGCGTCCAGCACCTTGATGCCCACGCGGTACAGGTCGCTGAAGCTCTTCACCACGTCCGCGAAGGAAGGGAGGTCCAGCAAGTCCCCGAGCGACAGGCGCCGCTGCAACACCGACTCCCTGCGCCCCGCGCTCCCCGCGTCCGGTGGCCCGCCCCCCGCTGCCCCGCTCATGGCCTGCCTCCACTCGCGGAGGGCTGATAGCGGCTCTCCAGCGTGGTGCCACTGAGGTCCATCTGCCGGAAAATCTGTCCGAGGAACTCGTCCTCGGAGAGCCCCACGTTGCGCGTCAGGTGCGCCCGGGACTCCAGGCGGCGGTACGCGGCCTGCGCGACCTCGTGGAAGGTCTCCAGCACGCCCTCGCCCCGGAGCGCCACCGCGCCCACCACGGGCTGGGAGCCGCGCCGCCGCGCTTCGTCGATCTCCGCGTCGGAGCGAGTGTCGGGCAGATCCCTTTTGTTGAACTGGATGATGACCGGCACCTCCCCCGGATCCAGGCCGTTCTCGCGCATGTTCTCCTGGAGGTTTCGCCAGTAGGCGTTGTTCTCCTCCGTGGCCGCGCGCCGACTGTCCGCGATGAACACCACCGCGTCCGCGTTCTGCAGAACGATTCTTCGCGTCGCGTTGTGGATGACCTGGCCAGGGACCGTGAACAGCTTCACCTTCACCTTGAAGCCGGCCGAGGTACGGAAGAACACCGGCAGGAGGTCGAAGAAGAGTGTCCGGTCGTCATGGGTCTCCACCGCCAGCAGACGACCTCTCACGTCAGGCCGAGCCCGCGTGTGCAGATGACGCAGATTCGTCGTCTTCCCGCTCAGGCCGGGGCCGTAGTAGACGATCTTGAGCGTCAGCTCGCGCTGGGCATGGTTGAGTTGCACGGGTGGAACTCAGGCTGGCGTGTCGAGTCTGGAGGCCCTACCCCCCGCGCGACGACGCTTTTTTATAATGGGAAGGCGCGCGGCGCGGAAGGCCGGCTGGATGGCGGGCGGGAAGGCGAGGCTCCTCCGCGTGGAATGGGACCGCCCTCGCACGAGGTTCGCACAAGTCCGCCCCCCGACGAGAAGCACGGAAGTCGCCTCTTACTTGAGAGGACAATGTGCGCCGAATCAGCGCGTGCATGGGTGTGGGGGCTGCGGTTAGGATCGCGGACGCGACGGAGGAGCAAGGCGATGACGATGAAGCAGGTGGATCCAGGCATGGAGGTAGGCCCCGCGCCGGTGATGGACGTGGCGAGCCTGCCCAATGATCTGGTGAACGCGGTGAAGTTTGGTCCGCCCACGGACGAGGACCTGACCGCGGTGGCCGCCCTGCGCTCCAGCTCCGAGCCGTGGAAGAGCCGGGGTGAGACGCAGGAAGACAGCCTCAAGGCCCTGACGCTGCTGAAGTCGTCCATCCACGTCGCCCGCCTCCAGAGCCAGATTGTCGGCTACGTCACCGTGGAGCGCGACGGCCCGGTCCCCGGCGCCGCCTACCTGCGCAACATCGTGGTGAAGCCGGAGCTGCGCCGCCATGGCCTGGGCGCCATGCTGCTGGACAAGGCCCTCTCGGTGGCGCGCGACATGTACCGCAAGACCATCGCCCTGCGCGTGGACCCGTCCAACGCGCCGGCCGTGGGCTTCTACCGCAAGGCGGGCTTCACCACCGTCGCCACGGTGGTGTCCAAGAAGTCCGGCAAGCTCCGCCTGCTGATGTCCCGCGAGCTGTAGTCCCCGTTGAACTCCGGACGGGAGGCCCTCCTCCCGTCCCCCCCTCCGCGCGGGCCTCTTCGTGAGGCCCCGGAGCCCCTCCCCCCAGTCCGAGTCGCTCCCTCACACCCGAGCGGTCGACCGCGCCCCACGTCCTCGGCCCGAGCCCGCGCGGCCCGACAGAGCGGCCGGTTCATTCTCGCGACGTGTCGACTATCCTGCGCTCCTCCGCGCCGCGCCTCCCGCGCCGGCCGGTGCGCCATCGCATGAAATCGCTCGCCGAGCTGCTTCGCCACCTGTCGCGTCCTGGCGTCACCGAGCTGGCCCTGGCCAGCGGCCGTCCCCCGATGATCCGGAGCGGCCAGGGATATGAGCCGGTGGATCCCGCCGCGCTCTCCACGGAAGACCTCGTCCGGGCCCTCCAGTCCATGGTGGGACTGGCCCGCGCCTCCAGCGTCTCGGAGACCCCCGCGCAGTGGTCCGTGAACGCCACGGGCCTGGGGACCATCTCCATCGCGGCGGTGCGCCGGGGCGACCTGATGAACGTGCGGCTCAGCCGCGCCGCCGAGGCCGCCACCACGGCCCCCGCCCCCGCCGCGGCTCCCGCACCCGCCTCGGCGCCGACTCCCGCCGCGTCCCCCACCCGGCCCGCCGCGGCGGGCCCAACGCCTGCCGTTGGAGCCCGGCCCGCGGTCCCTTCCGCGCGCCCCACGAACCCCGCCATGCCCGCCGCATCGGTGCCCGGCGCGGAAGTCCGAGCCGGCGCTCCCGCTTCGGCGCCCGCCCCGGAGGCCCGGCCCACCGCGCGCGCCATCCCCGTCTCGCGCGCGGGTCCCTCCGCGGGCCGTGAGCTGGCCCTGTTGCTGGACGAGGCGAGGCGCTCGGGAGCGAGCGACCTGCATGTCGTGGCGGGCCGCCCCCCGCTGTTCCGCCTCGTGGGCGAGCTGCGGCCACAGGGCGCGGTGCTGGATGCGTCCACCGTGGAGCGCATGCTGCTCCCCGTGGTGCCCGAGCGGCTGCGCGCGGTGCTGGAGAAAGACGGGAGCTGCGACTTCGCGCTCGACTCGGCCGAGACGGGGCGCTTCCGCGTCAACGTGGGCCGCCAGCGCACGGGCCTCAAGGGCGTCTTCCGCGTCATCGGCCGCGAGGTGCCCACGCTGGAGTCGCTGGGCCTGCCGGTGGACATCGCGAAGGCCACGCACCATCACCAGGGCCTCATCGTCATCACCGGCCCCTCCGGCCACGGCAAGACGAGCACGCTGGCCGCCATCGTCGACATCATCAACCGCGAGACGACGCACCACGTGCTCACCGTGGAAGACCCGGTCGAGTACCTGCACCCGCGCAAGCGCGCGCTCATCAGCCAGCGCGAGGTGGGCAGCACGACGCGCACCTTCGCCAGCGCGCTGAAGGGCTCGCTGCGTGAGGACCCGGACGTCATCGTGGTGGGCGAGCTGCGCGACACCGAGACGGTGCGCATGGCGCTCGCGGCCAGTGAGACCGGCCACCTGCTCATCAGCACCATGAACACGCCGAGCGCGGCGAAGACCATCGACCGGCTCATCGACTTGTTTCCTCCCGCGGATCAGCAGCAGGTGCGACTGTCACTCGCCAGCGGCCTGCGCCTCATCGTGAGCCAGCGCCTCATGGCGAGCGCGGACGGCAAGTCCCTGGTCGCCGCGTCCGAGGTGCTCCCCGGCTCGGTCGCGTTGGGCAACCTCATCCGCGACAACAAGACGTACCAAATCCCGTCGCTCCAGCAGCGCGGCAAGTCGCTGGGCATCATCCGCTTCGAGGACTCGCTGGCGGACATCGTGCGCGCGGGCAAGGTCTCGCTGGAGACGGCGAAGGGCTTCGCCGAGAACCCCGAGGAGCTGGAGGCCGTGGTGACGGGCAAGCGGGCCGGCGTCAGCGTGGCGCCGCCCCAGACACCGCAGGAAGGTGCGCGGATGCTGTCGAAGATGGGCTCGCTGCTCGGAAAGAAGGGGGCGTGACATGAGCGCCACGCCGCGAATCGCCTCCTGGTTCGACCAGCTCCTGGAGAAGAAGGGCAGCGACCTGCACCTGAGCATCGGCTATCCGCCCATGGGCCGCATCCGAGGCGAGCTGACGCCCCTGCGCGAGGAGCCCCTCACCGAGGCCGAGCTGGAGGGCCTGCTCTTCGAGATCGTCACGCCCGAGCAGAAGCGCCAGATCGTCGAGGAGTTGGACCTCGACTTCGCCTATGGCTACGAGACCAAGGCCCGCTTCCGCGCCAACTACTTCTACAAGATGACGGGCCTGGCCGCGGTCTTCCGCACCATCCCGAGCAAGGTGCTCACGCTCGAGGACCTCAAGACGCCCGAGGTGGTGCGCAAGCTGGCCGACCGCCGCAGTGGACTCGTGCTGGTGACGGGCCCGACGGGCAGCGGCAAGTCCACCACCCTGGCCGGGATGATCAACCACATCAACCAGACGCGGCCCGCCCACGTGCTCACCATCGAGGATCCGGTGGAGTTCGTGCACGAGCCGCTGAAGGCCCAGGTCACCCACCGCGAGGTCGGGCCTCACGCGTCGAGCTTCGCCACCGCCATCCGCTCCGCGGGCCGCGAGGATCCGAACGTCATCCTCATCGGCGAGCTGCGCACCAACGAGACGATGAAGCTGGCGCTCCAGCTCGCGAGCTTCGGCGTGCTCGTGTTCGCCACGGTGCACACCAACAGCGCGCCAGCCACCATCGACCGCATCATCAACGCCTTCCCCGCCGACGAGCAGGGGCAGGTGCGCGGAATGCTCGCCGAGAGCCTCGCGGGCATCGTCGCGCAGCAGCTCATCAAGACGGCGGACGGCAAGGGCCGCGTCGCGGCGCTGGAGATCCTCATCGGCAGCAGCGCCATCGCCGCGATGATTCGCGAGGGCAAGGTCTTCCAGATCGCCTCCAAGATGCAGGCGGGGCAGGGCCAGGGCATGCAGACGCTCGACATGCACCTGGAGCGACTGGTGAAGGACAACGTCATCACGCCCGAGTCCGCGCTGGAGAAGGCCGCGGACAAAGAAAACTTCGTGAAGGTCATCCAGCGCCTCAAGCCCGACTGGGAAATCCCCGAGTCCGCGAAGGCCTGACCTCACCCTTCCGCTCAAACTCCGCGAATTCGGCACGCCCCCGCAAACCCAAGCGGGGGTGCTCATGCCGTGCGGGGCCAACGCATTGCATCCCCTCCAGGAATCGTCTTTTGTTCGGTTTCACACCAACGCGCCCGTGGTTCGCGGGCACCACCTTTGGAGGGGGAATCCATGGATGAGCAGCAGCAGTTGGAGATGATTCAGTCGCAGCAGGCGGCCGGTGGCATCGGGATTGTGGGGAGCATCATCTACCTCGCGGTCATCGGTCTGATGATCGCCGGGATGTGGAAGACGTTCGCCAAGGCCGGTGAGCCGGGCTGGGCCGCCATCGTCCCCATCTACAACATCATCGTGATGCTGAAGATTGTGGGCCGGCCGCTGTGGTGGATCGTGCTCCTCATGATCCCCTGCGTGAACTTCATCGCGCTCGTCATCGTCGGCATCGACATGGCGAAGTCGTTCGGCAAGGGCACGGGCTTCGGTCTGGGGCTCGGCCTGCTGGGCTTCATCTTCTACCCGATGCTGGGCTTCAGCGACGCCAACTACCAGGGTCCGTCGGCCACGGCGTAAGCCGCGCCCAGATACGTCCCACGCAGCACTCGACGGCGATGGAGGGCACCGGGCCCTTCATCGCCGTTCGTGTTCCCAGGGGTACCCATCCCCCGGGTCCGAGTCATCCGGAGGAAGCTCTTCCGCCCCCCCGTCCTCGCGGAGCCAGGAGCCCCCGTCCGGTGCGACTGGCGCGATGGGCTCGCCGCTCTCGATGGGCTGCAGGACGATGGGGTCACACGCCCCCAGCACCAGCCCGGTGGCGAGACAGCAACAGAACAGGCGGCGAAGGGGCGCCACGGACATGGGGGTTCGCGCGGCAAGGGGGCAGCGATGGGCCGCACCCTGCATACGCACCCAGGTCGATTTCCGGGTCGCTCGCGCGCCGTTCAGCGCACCAAACGAACGGGCCCGTTGAACCAGCGGTTCAGCTCCGTCACGTCATCCAAGCGGTGCGCGGGCGGGAGGCTGGACAGGAACACGCGGCCATAGCCCTTGGTCACGATGCGCCGGTCCAACATGGCGACGATGCCTCGGTCCGCCTGCGTCCGGATGAGCCGCCCGAAGCCCTGCCGCAGCGCGAGCGCCGCCTGCGGGAGCTGATACTGCTCGAACGGCTCCTCGCCTCGCGACTCGAGCTGCCGGATGCGCGCGGCGACCAGCGGGTCTCCCGGCGACGCGAAGGGCAGCCGGTCGATGATGACCAGGCTGAGCGCATCCCCCGGCACGTCCACGCCTTCCCAGAAGCTGTGCGCCGCGAACAACACGCTCGGCGTCGAGCGGAAGGACTCCAGGAGCTGCGCCTTCGGACGCTCGCCCTGGAGCAGCGCGGGAACCATGAGCCGCCCCGCCACCAGCTCATACGCGCGCACCATGTTCCGCAGGCTGGTGAAGAGCACGAAGGCGCGCCCACCCGTCACCTGGCACAGCTCGAGAATCTCCTCCGAGGCCGCCTCGATGAAGCCCGGCGCGCTGGGGTCCGGCAGGTGCGTGGGCAGGTACAGCGCGGACTGGCGGGGGAAGTCGAAGGGGCTGGGCACGGACAGCGTGCGCACGCGCGCCACGGGCTGGCCCTCGTCGTCGTACATCCCCATGCGGCTGGCGAAGAAGTCGAAGCGGCTGTCGGCCGCGAGCGTCGCGGAGGTGAACACCACCGTGTCCACCGCGCCATAGAGGCGCTCGCGCAGCTCCTTCGCCACGTCGATGGGACTGGCGCGCAGGAACACGCCGCGGCCTCGCGACTCCGCCCAGTACACGTGGTCCGCGGACTCGGCCTTCTCCAGGAAGGACAGCTGCTCGACCATCTCCTCGCCGCGCCGGTGGATGGCCGCCATCTCCGGCTCGCGCTCCCCCGCGGCGAAGGACGCGAGCGCGGCCAGGCCCTCGCGCACCTGCTCCATCGCGCCGGACAGCTTCGCCAGGCTCTCCGGCCGCAGCGCCACGGACGACTCCGCGCCCGACAGCCCCAGCGCGCGCGGCGCTTGATTGAAGAAGGCCTCCGCGTGCGTGCGCACCCGCGCGGCCAAGGCCGACAGCGTGGTGTGTCGCTCGTCGGTGGCGGGCAGCAGCGCGGAGGCGTCGCGCGCCAGTTCCTCCAATCGGAAGTTCGAGACGCCGTAGCCGAAGTTGCCGCTGGCCGCGTCCTCCAACGCGTGCGCCTCGTCGAAGACGACCGCGTCGTACCAGGGCAGCACGCCCTCCACGCGCTTGCCCGAGCTGCGCAGGGACAGGTCGGCGAAGAACAGGTGGTGGTTGACCACCAGCAGATCCGCGGCCTCCGCGGCCTTGCGCATGCGCGTGACGAAGCACGTCTCGTACAGCGGGCAGCGCGAGCCCAGGCACGTCTCCGAGGTCGTGGACAGCCGCGACCACGCGCCGAACGACTCGGGCAGGTCCAGCTCGGCCCGGTCCCCCGTCTGGGTCTCCCCCACCCACGCCTTCAGCCGGGGCCACTGCCGAGCCTCCTCGCGCGAGGGGAACTGCGGGTCCTTCGCGAAGGACTCATAGCGGTGCAGGCACAGGTAGTTGCTGCGGCCCTTGAGGTACGCGGCCTCGAACTTCAGGCCCATCTTCTCGCGCAGCAGCGGCAGGTCCTTGAAGAAGACCTGATCCTGAAGCGTCTTCGTCGCGGTGGACACCACCACGCGGCGCCCGGAGAGCAGCGCGGGGACCAGATAGGCGAGCGTCTTGCCCGTGCCGGTGCCCGCCTCGGCCAACAGGTAGCTGTGCTCAGAGAAGGCCCGCTCCACGGCGCGCGCCATCTGGAGCTGTTCCGGACGGTGCTCGTACGCGGGCAGGGCTTCCTGAAGGGCGCCACCGGGGCCCAACAGACTGTCGACGGAGACCGATGGAGTACCAGAGAGGGACATGCGCGCGAGCCGGTGCGCCGGAGGAAGCGCCCGGCCGGTCAAGATAGCAGCGGTACCCGCTTCCGGCGCGTTCCTGACCACACATCCGCGCCGCGCCCTCGCGCCCGCCCGCTCAGCGGGGGACCAACAGCCCGGGACTACGGTCCGCCGAGGAACGCGCCCGCCGCGAAGTGGATGGCCATCATCGTGAGCACCAGCGCCACCACCAACGTGATGCCCATCATCACCGCCTTCGCACGGCGGGCGGCCAGCGGCACCTCCGTGTGCGTCATCTCCGCGGTGGATGCACTGGCCGCGCGGCGCACGACCTCCTCGCGCCCGCGCCGGGCCTGCGCGTCCTCGGGAGCCTGCGCCAGTTGGAGGCGATACAGCCGCCCCGCCATGGCCAGCTCACCTCGCGCCAACGCCTGGGACAACCATTGCTCGTGCGCGTCCCAATCCGCCCACCGCTCACGCAGCACCCGCCAGCCCTGGGCCAGCGCCTCCGACGGCTGATGCTCCTCCGCCAGGAAGTTGGCGAAGACGAGTCCGCACGCCGCGCAGGACTCCCGCTCCTCGCGCCGAGGGGACACGCACTTGGGACAGAAGCCCGGCGGCGCGGAGAAGTCCTCGTGCACCGAGGCACCGCTCGTCGCGGCGGCCGCGTCATCCGGGCGCACCACGCGCAGCGCGGGCACGCTCGGGCGAACGGGCGGCTCGGCGGGCACGGGCGAGGCCACCGCGGCCACGGCCTCGGGCTGAGCCGCGGCCACCGTCAGCGCGGCGCGGTTCTCCGCTCCGCAGCGACCGCACGCGACGACCAGCGCATCCGCTTCGACGCGAAAGACTTCCAATGGGACCAACCGCTCACAGGCCTCGCACTGGAACTTCATGACACCACCGTTCGCAAGGGAATGGGCATCGCACACCCGATGAGCGCCAGCAGGCAAAGGGCGCATATCCATCTGCGACCCGCGCTCAATGGCTCGCGCGGCTCAATGACTTCCGGATGGCCAAACCCCACCATCTTGCTCGTCACCACCAGCCACAGTCCCCAGGAGGCGGTGGCGAACACCGTGAGGAACAACAGCAGCACAGCCACGCCCTGCCCCACGCGACGCGCGCGCGAACCCAGCACCGCGAAAGACAGATGTCCTCCGTCGAGCTGCCCCACTGGCATGAGATTGAGCAGGGTGACCAGCAATCCAAACCATCCCGCGATGACCACGGGATGCACGGCCACGTCCTTGCCCTCCGGCACCGGCCCCACCGCCAGGCGCGTGAGCCCCTTCATGAGCAAGCTGTCACCGAACAACGTCTGCACCTGCCGGAGCGGCTCCTCGGCAGGAGGCGGCGCGTGCGTCAGCTTCGCGCCCAGCCAATGGAACAACTCCGACCCCAGCACCCACAGCGAGGACTCTCCCGGGAAAGGCGACGCCACCGACGGCGCATCCACCACCGTCGAGTGCCGCAGGCCCCAGTAGAGAATGGGCAGCGCCACCACCAGCCCCGCGAGCGGCCCCGCCGCGCCGATATCCACCAGCGCGTTGCGCGAGGGAATGCGGCTGCGGATCCGAATGACCGCGCCCAGCGTGCCCAGACTGCCCGGCACCGGCAGCGGGATGAAGTACGGCAACGACGTGTCCACGCCGTGCAATCGCGCCAGCACGTAGTGCCCCATTTCGTGCGAACCCAGGATGGCCAGCAGCGACAAGCTGAAGGCCAGCGCCTGCGCGCCATCCTCGGGACGCAGGCCCGCGTCGGTGAAGGGAAACGAACCGGTGAAGAGCACCAGATACGCCAGGAACGTGGTGCCCACCGTCAGCACGAACAACAAGACGTGCAGCCAGAGCCGGGCGTAGGGACGAGCAACAGAGACGGAGTCCATGGACAGGTGAAGCCTCGGCGGTGGCAACCCACAGGAGCGATGTAATTCAACGCGACCAGGCTTTCAGCAAAGCCTGGAATGAGACGGGGACAGCTCTTGACAGACAGTTGACATCTGCTACGAAACCCGCCCGCTTGAGGTTTCACCGAACGGCTGGGCACCTGCCCAGGCCGCCCAGCCACCTCGCAAGCGCTCAACTCTTAGTTTTTAAGGGAGCGAACAACCATGAAGAAGCTCATCCTGTCCGCCGTTCTCGCGACCAGCCTGGTGGGTTGCACCAGCGTCGAGTCCGCCGTTGTCTCTGGCAGCGAGATCGCGGCCAACGGCGAGGCCGTGGCTGTCGTGCAGGCCAACGCGCTGGGTCTGACGGCCATCTTCCACATCATCGACATCGTGCAGAGCGATCTCGACACCGTGGTGAACAAGCTCCTCATCACCGAGGCCAAGGCCATGGGCGCCTCGAAGGTTGACCTGAAGGGCGCCTCCACCACGCCCCGTCACGGCATCTACGCCCTGTTCGGGACCATCATCGGCGTGACCAGCTCCACCGCGACGGGCGTCGCCGTCAAGTAGTCCGCTCCGCCTTTCCTGGCGGATAAGAAAGGCCCCCTGGAAACAGCGGGGCCTTTGCTTTTTTCTGGGTCTCCCATGCGTCTTCTTCTCCTGTTGCCGTGTGTCGCACTCCTCGCCTGCCGCTCCCGCTCCGCCACGGAGGAGCCCGGCGCGCTCCTGTCGCAGGCGCGTCAGCGGCTGGCCGAGCGCGACACGAAGCTTGCCCACTACCGACTGGAGGGCACGCAGCGGGAAGGAGACAGCGCGCAGGCGTCCTTCACCTTCACCTATCGCGCGCCTCAGCGAATGCTGGGCACGGTGACGGCGCCGATGTCTCGCACGGTGGCCTGGGATGGGACCCACCTGTTCGAGAAGCTCGACGAGCCCAAGCAGTTCACCACCTTCGCCAACGAGCTGCCGCCCGAGAAGCTGTCGGGGTTTCTCACCGAGGTGTTCGCGCCCTTCGTGCCCGAGGGCTTCCGCGCGCCGCTGCTCCTGCGCAGTGTGACGGCGAAGCGCGTGACGCACGCGCGCGCGAAGGACGCCGTGGAGCTGTCCATGAAGCTGGAGGGCGCCGAGGCCGAGGGCCTGGAGGTGGCCTACGTGCTGCGGTGGCCCACGCTGGACTTCCTCTCCAAGCGCACGCACGCGCCGGACGGCACCACGGCCGAGGTGCGGGTGGAGGACGAGCACTGCGACGCGGCGCTCCAGCTCTGCGTGCCGCGCCGGCTGACCCGATGGGTGGATGGCAAGCAGGTAGGAGAGACCCTGCTCTCTCGAGTGGACCTCCAGGCCACCTTGCCCAATGACACGTTCACGCTGGCGGCGCCGGCGGGCTACAGCGCGCAGAGCCGCACGCTCGTGGAGAGTGGGGCGGCCAGCTCGGACGGCGGTTGACCCATCCCCCACGCGTCCCCACCTTCCGCCGGGGGGAGGTGCCGCATGGTGGAGAACGTCATCTTCGACGTGGATGGGACCCTGGTGGACTCGGTGGACGAGCACGCCGAAGCGTGGCGGCGCGCGTTCCTGCACTTCGGTCGGGACATCCCCTTCGCCCATGTCCGCAGCCAGATTGGAAAAGGCGCGGATCAGCTCCTGCCCGTCTTCTTCAACGAGGAGGAGCTGGAGCACATCGGCAAGGAGCTGGAGGACTACCGCTCCGCGCTGTTCCTGCGCGAGTTCCTCCCCAAGGTCCGTGCCTTCCCGCGCGTGAAGGAACTCTTCCAGCGGCTGCGCCAGGAGGGCCGCCACCTGGCGTTGGCCACCAGCGCGAAGGGCGACGAGCTGAAGCACTACGTGAAGCTGTGCGGCATCGACGGACTGTTCGAGGCGAAGGCGAGCCAGGACGAGGTGGAACAGAGCAAGCCGCACCCGGACATCTACGCGGCCGCCATGGCGCGACTGGGAAAGCCGGCGCCCGACGCGACGGCGGTGGTGGGCGATGCGCCGTATGACGCGCTCGCCGCCACCAAGCTGGGGCTGTCCACCGTGGGCATGCTGTGCGGCGGCTTCTCGCGCGAGGACTTGAGCGCCGCGGGGTGCCGCACGCTCGTGAAGGACCCGGAGGCCCTGCTGCGCCGCTTCGAGTCCAATCCGCGAAGCTGGCCGTGGGAAGAGACGCGCGCCGAGGCCACGAGCAAGGACGAAGGGCGCCGCTGAGCCTCTCGTGCTCGGTGGCGTGTCGCGGCGCGCCCCGCGCCATGCCCGAGGCGCTTCGGATCCAATGCGGTGAGCCGTGAGCCGGGTCATGAGCGGGGCACTTGGGTTCCGGCGACCTGCACCGTCCGCGCGGCCCTGCGCGCGGGACTGAGAAGGCATTGAGACACGTGGGCCCTCGGCGGCCTTCACCGCCGAGGGCCTTGTCACGCGCTTGCGCGGCTATCTGCGCGAGCCGCGCCGCTTCGCCACGCTCCGGCCCCGTGAGGCGCTGGCGCGCGAGGCGCCGCGACCGGAGACTCGGGAGCGCCGAGAGGTCACGCGCTTGCCCGCGGTTCCCGCGCGCGCCGTGGACTTGCGCCCCATCGTGCGCGTGGCCCGCCGAGGACTGGCCCGCGTCGTGCGACGCGCCGTCGTGCGCTTGCGTGCCGCGGTCGTCTTGCGCGCCGTGCGCTTGCGCGCGGACGCCACGGACCGCGTACGGCCCGACACCCGCCCCGCCTTGCGCGCGTTCTTCCGCGCCGCGGGACGCCGACGCGCCACCTTCGCCCTGCTTCCGGATCCACCCTTCATACCGCCCCCCGTGAGCTTGTTGACGGTGGCCCAGGCCCGCGCCGCGGACGTGCTCTCGTCAACGCCTCGATGCTCGTAACCCTGCTCGATGCTCCGAGCCATTCGCCTCTGCTTGTTCGAGTACTTCGCTTTACTCCCTCTCGCCATCCCCACCTCCTGCCCATGCACCCCGCAGGTATGGAACCCGCGTCGCTTGCAAGGTGTTCAGCCCTTCGCCTCGGCGGAAGTGCGCATGTCACTTCCTCTGTCCACATGGGAACGGCCGCCCCCACACCTGGCCCTCGCGCGCGTGCATGCACACTGTGTGGGCACGACACCCGTGAGGAGGATCCACCCTGGAACCCGCGCTCATCGAGCCTCCCCGTCGCCGCCCCCTGGATGAAGGCCCCGCCCTCCTGGTGGTCAACACCCGCTCACGCTCCGGCCGCGAGGCCTTCGCGCAAGCACGCGAGCGACTCGCGGCGCTTGGGGTGTCGCTCCAGTCTTCACATGCGCTCTCGACGCCGGAGCAACTGCGCGCGGTGCTGGAGCAAGGCATTCACGGCGGCGTGCGCCGCATCCTGGTGGGCGGCGGCGACGGAACCGTGAGCCATGCCGTGGGCGCGCTGCTCGGCCGAGACGTCACCCTGGGCGTGCTGCCCCTGGGCACCGGCAATGACTTCGCGCGCTCGCTGGGCATCACCGACTCAGTCGAGGCGGCCTGCGCGGTCATCGCGCGAGGCTACGCGGCGCGCGTGGATGTGGGGCTCGCCAATGGGCGACCGTTCCTCAACGCCGCGAGCGTGGGGTTGGCGGCGGGCATTGCTCGAAGGCTGACGAAGCGCCTCAAGCAGCGCGCGGGCAAGCTCGCGTATCCCGTGGCCGCCGCCGCGCAGGTGCGCGACCTGCGGCCCTTCCACCTGAGACTGCAAGCCGACACCGAGATGCTGGAGCTGGACGCGCTCCAGCTCGTGGTGGGCAATGGCCTCTTCCATGGCGCCGGCAACATGGTGGCGCCGGACGCCACGTTGGATGACCGGCTGTTGCATGTGTATGCCGTCGCGGCGCCGTCCTCGGAGGGTGGGAGGACGGGCACGGGCCTGGGTTATTTGCAAGACGTGGCCACGCTGGCGCGTGTAGCGCTGGGGCTGCGCACCGGCGAGCATCCGGAGCACCCGTCTGTCATCACGCTCCGCACCGCGCGGCTCTACGTGGAGACCCAGCCGGCCCTGGACGTGAACGTGGACGGCGAGCTGGGCTGCCGCACACCGGTCCGCTTCGAGGTGGCCCCCGCCGCCCTCCGCGTCTACGCGCCCGCGCCCCACTGACATGCCGGGTGGGGTTCTCGCGAGCGTGAGACTTCTGGCCTAGGCTCGGTGTTCACCGTGGCGGTTCCCCGCCGCTCGACGGAGGACGAGCCCGTGCGCCAGCGTTCCCGCCTCCCACTCCTCTTCGCCGGTACCTTGGGCTGCGCGGCCATGCTGCTCTTGTGGCTGCGCATGCCGCCACCGGGCTCATCGAGTCTCCGACCCCACGTCACCTCGACGCTGGACCCGAATGCGCGCGGGGCCTCGCCCGTTCATGACGAGACCCAGCGGCTCGAGCCCACCGCCCCCGAGACTCGACGGGCGGCACCGGGCACGGTGGGCGCGGGCTTCCGCGAGGAGCAAGGCCGCGTCGCCATCGCCTGGCTGATTCCCGATGGGCCCGCGGACCGCGCCGGCGCCCACATCGGCGCATGGCTGCTCGCGGTGGATGGGCAGGAAGTCCGCGACGCACAGGAAGCGGAGGCCCGCACGTTCGGTCCGCCCGGCACGTCGGTTCGACTCCAGGTCCGAGACGACAGCGGCGCGGAGCGCGAGGTGCGGGTGTCTCGCGCGGACTGACCTCGCGGCCCCTTGAGCAAGCGTGGCATCATCGCCACGGGCCGGAGGGGTGATGTCCATGTCTGGGTTGGGTTGGGGTTGGTTGGCGAGTGTGGTGGTCATGGCATCGGATGGAGCAGCGCAGGAGGAAGCGACTGCTGCGAATCCCCCCTCGGAAGCACGCACCACGCAGGCCCTCATCGGGCATGTGGTGTCTGGGATAACAAAGGAGTCCTTGCCCGACGTCGTCGTGACCGCGACCTCGCCCGCGCTCGCGGAACCGCGCACCACGGTGACGGACGCAGAGGGGAACTACCGCATCGAGGATCTACCGCCCGGCGTCTATTCGCTCCGCTTCGAGCGGGACGAATACAATCCATGGGTCCGAGAGGAAATCATCCTGCGCACTGGGCGCACCCCGCGCATCCACGCCGAACTGTTACAGGGGCCCGTGGAATACATTTTCTTCGGGCCCTGCTTCGTGGCCGTCGACAGAGACCGGTCGACCACACGAGAGAGGGTAGACGCAGTCGAGCGCTGGCGGTTCGAGAGGGCCCGTCCTTCCGCCCAGAGCGCGCCGTTCCGTTCGCTGGACCGCGTTCTCGACGTAACGCCGGGCGTGACGAGCGAGGCAGCGGGCCTCACCATCCACGGCGCCACGGCCTTCGAGAACCACTATCTGCTCGATGGCCTCACCACCAACGCCCCAGCCACGGGCGCCAACGCGCTGCCGGTGGACGCGGAGTTCCTCGACACAGCCCTCGTCATCACAGGCGGTCCCGAGGCGGAGGCCGGTCGATTCCTGGGAGGAGCTGTCGAGGCGACCATGTCGTCGGGCGACACGAGTCTTCACGGCGCCATCTGAGGCTTCGACACCTTCGGTTGAGGCGAAAGAGACGCAGAATGTCACCAGGCTCACCTCGCTGACCTACTCCGGGACAGCGATGGAGAAGACGCTTCTGTTCGACGTCAAGGCAGGCTGGCTCCACCTCCAAGACACCGTCTCTCCGATTGAGCACACGCAAGAACGCTATCAAGCGAATGCCCGAGTCACGGCCATCGTGGGCCGGCTTATTTCCTCATGGAGTCACACGCTCCAGGCGGGAGTGGACATCGAGGCCTTGCGCGATGCACCGGCCCCGGCACTCGTCACGAGCCAACTCGCCAGCGGCTATGCGCAGGATGAATGGAACATCTCCGAGTTCCTGGTCCTGAACGCGGGCCTTCGCTACGACGCCCAGTGGTTGAAAACCTCGACTGGTGCAGCCTCGCTTCAGGTCGGGAATGCCTTCTCGCCTCGGGTGGGATTCTCGTTGGATCCGCTCCGCAATTATCGCTCGCGGTTCTTCGCTCACATCGGACAACTCCAGGCCCCGCTGCCGCTCGGCTTGTTCTCCGAGGAGAACATCACGGCCGCCCCCCGCCTCACCGCGCCCACCGCGCGCGAGTTCGTCACGGGCCTGCAATACGCAGCCCTCAGATACATCGTCCTGGGCGCCACGTTCACGCATCGCGAGTGGCGCAAGGGACTCCAAGCGCTCGCCCGCGAGGACGGCACCACCGTCATCGTCAACCCGGGCACGGGGCTGGGCGCGGACCTGGCTCGCTCGACGCGCCGCTACGACGCGGTCACGGTGGAGGTCTTCCGAAGCCCGTTCGAGGAATGGGACGGGCGCGTCAGCTACACGTGGTCACGGCTCCGCGGGAACTCCCCGGGCCTGCTGCCGCTCGCGGAGCTGCGTGCTGAAGCAGCCAGCGCATCGCTCTCATCGGAGCGACTGCTGTCGACCGACCGCACACACGTGCTCAAGGCTTCCGGCCACCGGAAGATTGCGTTCTCTCAGTCGACCTCGGCGCAGGTGGGGTTCGCGTACTTCGGGGCCTCGGGAACTCCCATCGCGGGCACGGAGCGGCGACTTCCGTGGCTCCAGTCACTCGATGCCCATGTCGACGCGCGCTACGCGCTCACGTCGGACACGACGGTGTCGGTGGGCCTGGATGTCTTCAACGTGCTCAACGCCCAGGCCGAGACACGGCTCGACGCGCAGGGGCTGCCGCTCCAGTACCAGCCCCCGCGGCAGGCGCGGCTCTCCGCGCGGTGCGACTTCTGACCGCCGCCGTGCGCTACGCCTTCTCCAGCACGCGCGAGAGCACCTGCGCGGTGAAGTTCACCAGCGGAATCACGCGCCGGTAGTCCATGCGCGTGGGACCGATGACGCCCACCGTGCCCAGCACCTGCTCTCCGGTGCCATACGGGCTCGCGATGACCGTGACGTCCCCGGCCGCGGAGAACTCGCTCTCCGCGCCGATGAAGACGTGCATCGCGTTCGTGCGCTGCACCCGGTCCAGCAGGTGCAACAGCTTGTGCTTCTCATCCAGCGCGCGGAACAGCGCGCGCATGCGCTCCACGTCCGCGAACTCGGGCTGCTCCAGGAACGAGCCCGTGCCTTCAATCAACACGCGCTCCGGCGTCTGGAGGTCCGTGGCCGCCGCGCCCAGCCGCAGCGCCTTCGCCGTCAGCGCGTTGTAGAGCGCCTGCTCCTGGTCCATCTCCACCCGGATGCGCTCGCGCGCCTCCTCCAGCGGGACCTCGCGCAGCAGCTCGGACAGGTAGTTGCTCGCCTTGATGAGTTCGTCGGAGGTGAGCGGGAAGTCGACCGTGAGCGCCTTGTTGTGCACCTGCCCGTTGTGGCCCACCAGGATGGCGAGCACCCGGTCCTCGCGCAGCCGCACGAACTCGATGCGCTGGAACACCGCCGCATCCGGTCTCGGCGCCAGCACCACGCCCGCGTGCCGCGTCAGCGAGTGCAGCACCCGGCTCGCCTCCGACAACACGTCACCCAGGTGCGTGTCCAACACCAGCCCCGCGTGGATGAGCTCGCGGTCCCTCGGCGTCGGATCTCGCAGCTTCACCAGCGTGTCCACGTAGAACCGGTAACCCCGGTCCGTCGGGACGCGACCGGCCGAGGTGTGAGGCTTTTCCAGGAAGCCCAGGGCTTCGAGGTCCGCGAGCACGTTGCGCATGGTCGCGGACGACACGTCGAACTCGGCCTTGCGCGTCAGCTGCTGACTGCCGACAGGGCCGCCCGTGGTGATGTACTCCTGCACGACGGCGCGCAGGACTTCCTTTTCGCGGTCTCCCAGCTCCTCGGACATCCCGGCTCACACTCCGGAGCCGCGACCCGGCTCGCATCATGCGCCGTGGCTCCAGCGAAAGTGTAAAGGGGCACCACCGCATGGAGCAACGGGCAGGCGGCGAGCCAGGCCCTCCCCCGCGGCGCACCTGGGTGTGGCAATGCGCACATCGCGGTCGCGAAGCTCGGACGCTAGAAGACCGCCGCCCGTGTCTACCTCCGCTCCCGCTCCCGCGACGCCCACCCCTGCTCTCCCCACCCCAGACGTCGCGCCCGCGGGGTCGCAGCGCGGTCTGCTGCTCTTCTGCCTGTTCGCGCTGTACGTCATCTGGGGCTCCACCTACCTGGCCATGAGGTGGGCCCTGGTGAGCTTCCCGCCCTTCTTGATGGCGGGGACGCGCTTCCTGATGGCGGGCTCGCTGCTCTTCGGGGTGATGTGGTTGCGCGGCGCGCCGCTGCCCTCCCGCAAACAGTGGGGCGCGTCCGCCCTCATCGGGTTCCTGCTGCTCGTGGTGGGCAACGGCGGAGTCGCGCTCGCGCAGCACCTGGGGGTGCCCTCCGGGGTGGCCGCGGTGCTGGTGGGCAGTGTGCCTCTGTGGGCCGCCCTCTTCGGCGGCGTGTTCGGTCAGTGGCCGGGCCGCACGGAGCTTGGCGGGCTGGCGCTGGGGTTCGCGGGCGTGGTGGTGCTCAACCTGGGAGGCGACCTGGGAGGTCACCCGCTGCCGATGCTCGCGATGCTGCTGGCGCCGCTGAGCTGGGCGTTCGGCTCCGTGTGGAGCCGGCGCCTGCCGCTGCCCCAGGGCCTGATGGCCACCGCCGCGCAGATGCTGTGCGGCGGAACGATGATGTTGGGCATCAGCCTCGCGATGGGCGAGCACCTGGCGGGAGTGCCCGAGCCGCGCGCGGTGCTGTCCTTCTTCTACCTCGTGGTCTTCGGCTCGCTGGTGGCCTTCAGCGCGTATGGCTACCTCTTGCGCCACGCGCGGCCCGCGCTGGCGACGAGCTACGCCTACGTCAACCCGGCGGTGGCGGTGCTGCTCGGCGTAGGGCTCGCGGGCGAGTCCCTGCGTCCCGTCACCTGGGTCGCCATGGCGACCATCCTCGTGTCGGTCATCCTGATCGCGCGCCGCAAGCGCTAGCCGCGCCGAATCGTTCAGCTCGCGGGTGGCGGCCCGTTGCCCAGGTGCGGCGAGGGCGCCACCGTCTCGCGCGGCAACCACACGTGGAAGGCGGAGCCCTTGCCCAGGACGCCCGCGGACTCCACCCAGATGCGTCCGCCGTGCTGCTCGACGATGCCCTGGCTGATGGTGAGCCCCAGGCCCAGGCCGCCGTACTTGCTGCCATGCGCGCGACCGAAGCGCTCGAAGATGAGCGCCTGCTTCTCGCGGGGAATGCCCACGCCCTGGTCCTGCACGACGAGGTGCACGCCCGTGTCGCCATCGCGCAGGAGGCGCACCCGCACCTGTCCGCCCTCCGGGGAGTAGCGGATGGCGTTGGACAGGAGGTTGGTCAGCACCTGATCCACGCGTCCCCGGTCCCACGTCCCTTCCAGTGACTCGGGGCCCTCCACCGTCAGCTCGTGCGCCTGGGACAGCACGGCCATGCGGTCGCGTGTTTCGTTCACCAGCGTGCGCAGGTCGAACCGCTCCAGCTCCAACGACAAGCGGCCCGCTTGCAGTCGGCTGATGTCGAGCAGGTCCTCCACCAGCTTCGCCATGCGGTCGATCTGCCGGTTGATGATCTTCAGCGACTTGCCCGGCCCGGCCTCGGTCTGTCCGCCCAGCTTGAGCAGCGCGAGGTGCGCGTGGCCCTTGGCCGCGGCCAGGGGAGTGCGCAGCTCGTGGCTCGCGGCGGCGAGGAAGGCGTCCTTGGCCTCGCTGGCCAGCCGCAGCGCCGTCTCCGCGCGCTGGCGCTCGGTGATGTCGCGCGCCACGGAGATGAAGCGGCCGGGGCCGGGGCCCTCCTCGCCAGGGACGAACTGGAGCATCACCTCCACCGGCGCCTCCGAGCCATCCCGACGCCGGTGCGTGGTGGTGTACGTCTGCGAGGGCAGCGTGCCGGACATGAGCGGCGCGAGGAGCTTGCGAAAGCCCTCTTCGTCGAAGGCGCTCTCCACGTCGAGGATGCCCAGGCCCACCAACTCCTCGACGGAACTGTTGAGCTGTCGGGCTGCGCCCACGTTGGCATAGGTGAGCGTCAGCGAGTCCGGCGAGAACATGAGGACGCAGTCGAGCGTGGCGTCCAGCGTGGCCTTGAAGCGCTCCAAGGACTGCTCGGCGCGGCGCTTGTCGTCGATGTCCGTGGCCACGGCGAGCCACCCCGCCACCCGGCCGTCCTCGTCCCGCTCCGGCACCGCACGCGCCATGTGCCAGCGATACACGCCATCGAAGCGCTTGAGGCGGAACTCCCGCTCCACGCGCAGGCCATGGCGCACGGCCTGGGTCCACGTGGTGCGCAGCAGGTCGCGATCCGCGGGGTGGACATCCTCCAGGAACGCGGACAGCGACAGGTTCCGCTCCTCGTGCCGCCCGGTGTACTCGCGCCAGGCGCGGTTCGCGTACGTGAGCGTTCCATCCGCGCGCGCGGCCCACATCGCCTCGGGCAGGGACTCGGTGAGCCGGCGGTAGCGCAGCTCACTCCGTTGCTCCAGCGCCTCGCGCTCGCGCTGACGCAGCAGCGCGCCCTGGCGTTGGAGCTGCTGCTCCTTGAGGAACAGGTCCACGAAGACGCTCACCTTGGAGCGGAGGATCTCCGGGTCGAACGGCTTGAGGAGATAGTCCACCGCGCCGTGCGCGTAGCCCTTGAAGACGTGCTCCGCGTCGCGGCTGAGCGCGGTGAGGAAGATGATGGGCGTCGTGCGGGTGCGCGCGCGCTGTTTGATCAGCGTGGCCGTCTGGAAGCCATCCATGCCCGGCATCTGCACGTCCATGAGGATGACGGCGAAGTCCCGATGGAGCAGGTGCTTGAGCGCTTCCTCGCCGCTCGTGGCGCGCACGAGGTCCTGCCCCAAGGGCTCGAGGATGGCCTCGAGCGCGAGCAGGTTGGACGGATGGTCATCCACCAACAGGATGCTGGCGCGAGGCACCGCGGGGGGACCGCCCGCGCCTTCCTGGCTGTGTTCATTGGGCGTCATACCCACCCTCAGGCGCTCACCCACAGACGAATGAGTTCCAGCAGCTTGTCGGTGTCCACGGGCTTGGGCAGGTAGTCGCTGGCCCCCGCGGCCATGCACTTCTCCCGGTCATCCTTCAGCGCCTTCGCGGTGACGGCGATGATGGGCAGGCTGGCGTAACGGGGGTCCTTCCGGATGGCACGCATGGTTTCGTACCCGTCCAGCTCCGGCATCATCACGTCCATCACCACCACATCCACGTCACGGTGCTGCTCCAACATTTCAATGGCGGCACGCCCGTTCTCCGCGAACGAGACCTGCATGCCGTGGTTCTCCAGCACGCTGGTGAGGGCGAAGATGTTGCGCATGTCATCGTCCACCACGAGCACCTTGCGGCCCGCGAGCGTGGCGTCGCCCTCGTCCCGGTGCGCGAGCGCGGCGCGGGCGCGGGCAGGCAGGTTCTCGTCCAGGCGGTGGAGGAAGAGCGCGGTATCGCCGAGGAGCTGGTCCGGGCTCTTGAGCCCGCTCTTGAGGATGACGCTGCCGGTGTAGCGGCGCAGCTTGGCCTCGTCCTTGGGCGTGAGTTCGCGGCCGGTGTAGACGACGACGGGCAGGTCGCGGAAGCGCGACTGGGTCTTCACCTCCTCCAGCAGCCGCATGCCGTCCATGTCGGGCAGGAGCAGGTCGATGACGAGGCAGTCGAACTCTGCTTCCTCCAACTTGCGCAGCGCCTCCGCGCCCGTGGCCACGGCCGTCACCTCCACGTCCCCGCCTTCGCTGAGCAACTTCACCAGGCTGTCGCGCTGCACGTCGTCGTCCTCGATGACGAGCAGGTGGCGCGTCTTGCGTTCGAGGAAGCGCGAGAGCTGGCCGAAGGCGCGCTCCAGGCCCTCCTTGCTCACGGGCTTGGTGAGGTAGCCGAAGGCGCCCTGGGCGTTGCCCAGGTTCTTGTCCATCACGCTGATGATGTGGACGGGGATGTGGCGCGTGCGCGGGTTGCGCTTGAGGCGATCCAACACGCTCCAGCCGTCCACCACGGGCAGCTGGATGTCCAGGGTGATGGCGTGCGGCTGGAACTCGTTGGCCATGGACAGGCCGCTGTCACCTCGCGTGGCCACCAGGGCCTTGAAGCCCTTCTCGCGCGCCATCTGCACCATGATGCGAGCGAACTTCAGGTCGTCCTCGATGATGAGCAGGACGCGGTCCCCCTCGCGGATGTGCTCGCGGTCGTCCTCCACCGCGGCGAGGGGAGGCATCACGTCCGCGTGCGGAGGGAGCGCGGTCTCCACCACGTCCGGCGCGGCGGACGGCCCGGGCGGCACGACGGGCGGCTCGCTCACGCGCGGCGGCTCGGGCAGGCCATCCTCCTCCGGGCCCTGGTAGTCCTGCGGCAGGAACAGGGTGAAGGTGCTGCCCTTGCCCGACTCGCTGCGCACGTGGATTTCGCCGCCGAGGAGCTTGGCGATCTCCCGGCTGATGGACAGGCCCAGGCCGGTGCCGCCGTACTTGCGCGCGGTGGAGCCGTCCGCCTGCTGGAACGCCTCGAAGATGAGGCGCTGCTTGTCGCGCGCGATGCCGATGCCCGAGTCCTCCACCTCGAAGGCGAGGACGGTGGGCGCGCGCAGGAGCACCTCGTGGTCGAAGCGCGTGGTGGGCTCGGCGCGCTTCACGGTGAGCTTCACGCCCCCCGAGTCCGTGAACTTGAAGGCGTTGGACAACAGGTTCTTCAGCACCTGCTGGAGGCGCTGTGGATCGGTGCGGATGTGGCGCGGCGCGCCGGGCTGCACGTCCACCGTGAAGTCGAGCCCCTTCTGCTCGGCCACGGGACGGAAGCCGCGGTCGAGGAACTGGTTGAGGTCCGCGAGCACGATGTCCCGGGGCTCCACCTGCATCTTCCCCGCCTCCACCTTGGAGAGGTCGAGGATTTCATTGATGAGGCTGAGCAGGTCCCCACCCGAGGTGTAGATGGTGTTGGCGTACTCCACCTGCTTGCTGCTGAGGTTCCCCTCGCGGTTGTCCGCCAGCAGCTTGGCCAGGATGAGCAGCGAGTTGAGCGGCGTGCGCAGCTCGTGGCTCATGTTGGCGAGGAACTCGCTCTTGTACTTGGAGATGATGGTGAGCTGCGCGGCCTTGTCCTCCAGGCTCACGCGGGCCAGCTCCACCTCGCGGTTCTTCTCCTCCACGCGGGCGTTCTGGTCCTCCAGTTCGACCGCCTTCTCCTCCAGCTCGATGTTGGTGCGCTTGAGCTCCTGCTGCTGGAGCGTGAGCTCCTGCGACTGGCTCTGGAGTTCGTGCGTGAGGCGCTGCGACTCGGACAGGAGCTGCTCCGTGCGCATGTTCGCCATGATCATGTTGAGGACCACGCCGATGCTCTCGGTGAGCTGATCCAAGAAGAGCTGATGGATGGTGCTGAACGGGTGGAAGCTGGCCAGCTCGATGACGGCCTTGATTTCACCCTCGAAGAGGACGGGGAGGACGATGATGTTGAGCGGCGCGGCCTCGCCCAGCCCGGAGGAGATGGTGATGTAGTCGGCGGGCACCTGGGTGAGCAGGATGGTCTTGCGCTCCAGGGCGCACTGGCCCACCAACCCCTCACCCAGACGGAAGCGATTGGTGAGCGACTTGCGCTCGCGGTACGCGTACGTGCTGGTGAGCTTGAGGGTGGGCTGGCCGCCGTCCTTGTCCACGAGGAAGAAGGCGCCGTGGTGCGCGGACACCAGCGGGGTCAGCTCGCTCATGATGAGGCGGCTGACGGCGTCCAGGGACTTCTGGCCCTGCATCATGCCGCTGAACTTCGCCAGGTTCGTCTTGAGCCAGTCCTGCTCCTGGTTCTTCTGCGTCGTCTCACGCAGGTTGACGATCATCTGGTTGATGTTGTCCTTGAGCGCGGCGACCTCGCCCTCGGCGGACACGGTGATGCTGCGGGTCAGGTCGCCCTTGGTCACCGCGGTGGCCACGTCGGAGATGGCGCGCAGCTGGCTCGTCAGCGTGCCGGCGAGCTGGTTCACGTTGTCGGTGAGCTGTCGCCACGTGCCGCGCGCGCCGGGCACGCGGGCCTGTCCGCCCAGCTTCCCCTCGATGCCCACCTCGCGGGCCACGGTGGACACCTGCTCGGCGAAGGTGCCCAGCGTGTCCGTCATGTTGTTGATGGTCTCCGCGAGCGCGGCCACCTCGCCCTTGGCGTCCACGATGAGCTTCTGGGTGAGGTCGCCGTTGGCCACCGCCGTCACCACGCGCACGATGCCGCGCACCTGCGTGGTGAGGTTGGAGGCCATGAAGTTCACGTTGTCCGTGAGGTCCTTCCACGTGCCCGCGACCCCGGGCACGCGGGCCTGTCCGCCCAGCTTCCCCTCGACGCCCACCTCGCGCGCCACGCTGGACACCTGGTCCGCGAAGGTGCCCAGCGTGTCCGTCATGTTGTTGATGGTCTCCGCGAGCGCGGCCACCTCGCCCTTGGCCTCCACCACCAGCTTCTGGCGCAGGTCACCCGTGGCCACCGCCGTCACCACGCGCACGATGCCGCGCACCTGCGTGGTGAGGTTGGAGGCCATGAAGTTCACGTTGTCCGTGAGGTCCTTCCACACGCCGGACACGCCCTTCACATCCGCTTGTCCGCCCAGCTTGCCCTCGGTGCCCACCTCGCGCGCCACGCGCGTCACCTCGGACGCGAACGAGTTGAGCTGATCCACCATGGTGTTGACGGTGTTCTTCAGCTCCAGGATTTCGCCGCGCGCGTCGACGGTAATCTTCTTGGACAGGTCCCCGTTGGCCACCGCCGTGGTCACCAGCGCGATGTTGCGCACCTGGCTGGTGAGGTTGGAGGCCATGCTGTTCACGTTGTCGGTGAGGTCCTTCCACACGCCCGCGACATCCTTGACGACCGCCTGCCCGCCCAGCTTGCCCTCGGTGCCCACTTCCTTCGCGACGCGCGTCACCTCGGACGCGAAGGCGCGGAGTTGATCCACCATGGTGTTGATGGTGCTCTTGAGCTCGAGCATCTCGCCTCGAGCCTCCACGGAGATTTTCTGCGAGAGGTCGCCGTTGGCCACCGCCGTGGTCACCAGCGCGATGTTGCGCACCTGGTCCGTGAGGTTCCCGGCCAACACGTTCACGTTGTCCGTGAGGTCCTTCCACACGCCCGCGACCCCGGGCACCGCGGCCTGTCCTCCCAGCTTGCCCTCGGTGCCCACTTCCTTCGCGACGCGCGTCACCTCGGACGCGAAGCCGCGGAGCTGATCCACCATGGTGTTGACGGTGCTCTTGAGCTCGAGCACCTCGCCCTTGGCGTCCACGGTGATTTTCTTGGAGAGGTCCCCGTTGGCGACGGAGGTGGAGACCTCCGCGATGTTGCGCACCTGGGCCGTGAGGTTGTTGGCCATCAGGTTCACGTTGTTGGTGAGGTCCTTCCACGTGCCCGCGACGCCCGGCACCTCCGCCTGGGCGCCCAGCTTCCCCTCTACGCCCACCG